>JAHBXN010000007.1 GCA_019636475.1 Phycisphaerae bacterium | reverse complement strand
TGTTCGTTCTCGCTGAGCGGAGCCAGACTGTGGTATCGCTCCGCGTTCAGGGCACGAGGAACCCGAGCGGGTCGATGGAGTTTTGCAGGTTATTGCCTCCGCCGCCACCGCGTGTGCCCTGAAGTCCCCTGCGATTCATGAACTCCAGTCCGGTCACGTTGTATGACACGGTCATGCCTGCTCGCAGGAACAGCGTTCGATTAAGAAAATCCATGATGCGCGTTCCGGCCGTCTCGGGTACCCAGAAAATGTCACCGGCGGCCAATTCAACATTCGGATCCTCGCCGCGCTTGGTCTTTTCGAGGTCCACTCGAACAAAGACATCTTCGCCGGACGACATCCGCCTGATGATGGTTGCCTCGGTGGGCAAGACAGCCTCGATGATGCCTCCGCCGGCTGCAAGGGCCTGGAGGGCGTTGATGGTCGTTCCCGGAGGGAATTCCTTCGGTCCGGGCGCGTTGACCAGACCTCCCACAAAGATGGTATTGGGCTGAGCGGCAACCACGGTAATGACATCACCCGCCTCAAGCGGATCAAGCGCGAGCGCGGTCTTCAGGTGGTTGGTGTTTCGTACGTTCAGCTCGACTTTCTCGCGCGGGTTACGGATTCGCTGCAGGATGATCGTTCCGGATGCGTCCTGAGTCATGCCGCCGGCAAGCACAACGGCATGCAGCACATCGCGCTGGCATCGATTCAATTTGACGATGCCGGGCAGAAGCGCCGCACCGACGACGACGACGTCGGTCGTCACATGTTCGTGCATTTCGACGCTAAGTCCCAGTGACGCGACAAACTTCGGCACATAGGCATCTTGTATCGCTCGTTCGATGTCTTCGATTTCGAGATCACCGACTTTGACCTGACCGACAAGTGGAAGCGTGATGAAACCCTGCCGGTTGATGCGAGCGCGGATTTCGGTGGGCTCGGCGAGCGTTTCGACTCCGGTAAGGCCGATGAGCGTTACCCGCAGCACGTCTGAGGGTCCGGCGCGATAGGGCCGGTGGTATTCATCGTAGATTTCGCGCAGGTGGTTCTGATTGGGTACGGCGTTCTCTGGTGAAGCGGCGGCGTTGCGGACATCGATCGCCTTGGCGATGCGAGACTTCCGGCTAATTTCGCGGTCAGCCGTCGAATCGTGAGCGACGAGCCGGGCCGCACGGGTCTTGGTCGGGGCCTGGTCCGGAGTGCGTTTGCTTTCGGTGGCTACTTGCGGGCTGTCCTTTGAAGGCTCGTCGCCGATGAACTTCCACATTTGCGTGTTTTTGTCGAACCGCCATCGACCGCTCGGAGTGAACGGTCTGGCTGGATTGCTCGGGGTTGCATTCTCGGTGTCGGCATCGGCGTCGATAGCGACGATCGCCGCTTCGTGGAATGAGTCAATCGTTCTGTTTGACGCGAGTTCGTTGCGTGCCGTCGTCGATGCAGGGGCTTCGTCGTCAGCGATGTTTCGCTGCATTTCTATGAATTCGTAGACATCGATGCGAGAATCGCTACAAGCTGTCTGCACGGTTAGACCGATCGCGAGCGTGACGAGTGCGACTGCGTCGGGGAATCGGGAGTGTGGCGGTCTGTCGCAAAGTCCGCGGTTGCGATTTGGCTGTTTCATCGTCCTTAATCCCTCTACGTCCAATACGTCGGAGAACGTCCTAACATCGACGCGGAGGGGGTATGACTTGGCGATAATGTGCCGGAAATCATGGCAAGGAAAACTCTCCTTGCGGGTTTCCCAGGATATCGGACATTGGTGGGTGCGTATTTCGCCCTTCAAAGGGAGCGATGTGGCTCGGTCGCGAGACGCCTTTGGGGGTGACGGGATTCGGTCGCGGGCGGGGCAGGCGGCCTTAGCGTTCGATGCTCTCAAGATCGAACCTGGGTGCGTATTTGTCACCCTTGTAGGCCGATAATTGCACCGGTTTTTCGTCGATCAACTTCCTGAGGTATTCGGCGGCGGCGGGGAAGACCCGATCGGGATCGGCGAGCGAAGGATTCCAGAGCTTTGGCCATTCGAAGCAGAGATGGCCTCTGAAGCGGATTCCTTTCAGGAGCTGCACGATTCGCGGCAACTCCATGTTTCCCTGTCCCGGCTGGGTGTATCCTTCGAATGTCCCATCCGTGCCAAATTTGCCATCGCTGATGTGGAGCATTCCAAGCCGCGCGCCGAGGCGGGGAATGGATGTGGTCGGTCGTTCGCGCCGAAGTGCGGCGTTAAGCGGGTTCCACAGGCACCGCAGCGCCGGCGAACTGACTGCTTCGACGAGGTACCACATTGCGTTGGAGTCCGTGAAATCCCCGCTGTTTTCAATCAGCATCGTGACGTGATGGTCGGCCGCATACTGCGCCAGTTCGCGGAGTGATTCGGCAATCCGGGCCAGCACGGTTTCTCGTCGTTCGTAACCCATCAACCAGAACTTGAGACGCGGAATCTCCGATCCGAATACGCGAACGAAAGGGCACTCCAGCCTGCTTGCCAACTCAATGTATTCGCGAACCTGCGCTTTGTTTTCGGCGACCACTTTGGGATCGCGCATGTGAAAGGCGGCGGAGGTGGAGAGACAAACCAACTCCACGCCGGTCTCTCGCATCAGATGGGCGATCTTGCGGGGATTGGACGCCAACTGTGGGGCAACGGGCAGATGCAATTGGCCTTCGAGGCCGCGAAGTTCGATGCCCTGGAATCCATACTCCTTGGCCTTTTCGACCATCGTAGCCAGGCTCCAGCCCGGACATCCGACACTGCTGAACGCGAGTTTCATTGAGCGTGAATCTCCCGGAACGCAATCGGGGGAGAGGCCGCAAAGCCCCTGAGCCGATCGTAAGTTGGGCCAGATTAGCGGGTTTGCGGATGGAGTCAAATAAACCCGGCTGTAAACCCGTTTGGCGTGGGGAAATTCGGCCGTACCGACCGAATTGGGGGCTGTCGTTTGATCGGTTCGGTCCGGCGGATTGCCATTTAGACGGAATGGTCGATCTGATTTACGATCGTCACGATGGCCGTCAGCAACCTGTCCATTCGGCGATTTCTCCTGTGTTTCATCGGATCCATTTGCGTCTGCGCCCTGATCGGCATTTACATCATTGCGACGGGCAACATGGGCCGGATCGAGGGACAGATCCTCGGAACGACTGCGACATTCGCAGGGACGGCCTTGCTCGCGCTATTTTCCGCGGTGCCTTCGGCCCGGCGATTGTGGCATCCGATCGGCCCAGCCGGAATCGCGTTTGTGCCGATTCCGTTCCTGATGACGTCGTATTACATCTGGCGCAGCAGCATTCTGGGCCGCCCTACATATGATGCTGAATTTGAGGAGTGGTACCCGAAATATCTGGCGCTGGCGTGGATCGTCGGCGTCACGCTTCCGATCGTCGGCCTGCATTCGCTGGCGAGGCTGAAACCGGGGTATGCTTGGGCTCGCGCGGCGACCATCGGCATAGGCCTGATGCTCGACGCGATTCTCCTGATTTCCATCTTCGGAGAGATTCACTCGGATGAGATCGGCCGGATTCTCGCGATCTTGTGCATTCTGACGGTGTGCGGATGTGTGGCGGTGCCGATTCTTCATCGGGTTTCAGCGATTCCGTTGGCAGAGAGAGTGCATACCGCAAAGCTCGAGCTGCAGCTTACGTGTCCTCGCTGCTCGACCGCACAGACGCTCGCGGCGGGTGGTGCCCGATGTTGCGCATGTGGATTGAAAATCACCGTTGAGATTGAAGAGGACACCTGCCGGTCGTGCGGATATCCGCTTTACAAGATCGATTCGGCGGTGTGCCCTGAGTGCGGCACTCCGATCGCCACGGTGGGCGCTTCACCATCGGCCGACGTCGCCGCGGAGGGACCGGCCTGATGTCGTTAACCGGCGACGCGGAATTGATCGAGTTTGTTCGGTCGAGATTGGCCGGCACTGTCGCCGATGCGTGTGCGCTGGACGAGGTGCTCGCCAAGTCGCTGCGATATTTTCAATGCGTGGTGGGGACGATTCATCGCCTGAATTCGACCACGCAGATGCTTGAGTTGGTCTGTCATCGCGGGGTACCGGATGCGATTATGGACCGTGTTCGTGTGATACCGATCGGCAAAGGAATGGCCGGTCTGGCGGCCGAGCGCCGAGAAGCCGTGCAGGTCTGCAATCTTCAGACGGATGACTCTGGCAAGGCCAAACCGGGCGCGAAACTGACGGAGATGCAGGGATCGATTGCGGCGCCTATTCTCGTCGGCGAAGCGCTTCGAGGGACGATCGGCGTGGCGATGCCCCGGCCGCACGAATTTTCGGTGGAAGAGCAGCAGCTGTTGCTGCGGATCGGAGCGATCATCGGGGAATCATGGTAGGCGAACTCAGCTCATTTCGTGTGATGACGTTTGATTGCTACGGCACGCTGATTGATTGGGAGAGCGGCCTGCTCGGCGTTCTGCGGCCGCTGTTTGCGCCTTCAGGATCGAGCGTCGGCGACGAGGAGATACTGGGCGCATTTGCCGAGGGCGAATCGGCGGCGGAGGCGGAAATGCCGACCGCGATCTATCCGGATGTGCTGCGCTTTGCCTATCGACGGGCAGCGGCAATTCTGGGGATCGACGCTGATCCGTCCGGTGCGAACAGGCTGGCGTGCGGCGTCGGCGATTGGCCGCCGTTTGATGACACGGTGGAGGCACTCCGAGTCCTGAAGCGACGATTTCGGTTGATGATTCTGTCGAATGTGGATCGCAGGTCGTTCGCTCGAACGCAGGCCGGCCTTGGAATTGAGTTTGACGCCGTGGTGACCGCCGAGGACGTGGGTGCCTATAAGCCGGCAATTCGTCATTTTCGCCGTGCCGAGGAAATCATCGAATCGTGGGGATTGAAGCGGCCGCAGTGGCTTCATGTCGCGCAGAGCCTGTATCACGATCATGTGCCGGCTAAGGCGCTCGGTTTATCGACCGCGTGGATCGACCGGCGGCGAGGGCGGTCAGGATGGGGCGCTACCAAGCAGCCATCGGAGGCGGTCACTCCGGATTGGACTTTTGCGTCGATGCGGGAACTTGCGAAGGCTGCGACGAAGCTTGCGGAGGATTAATCAGGAAATGCCTGCGGAATTGATCGACGGCAAGGCCATCGCGGTGAGAATTCGCGAAGAGGTGACAAGGCGTGCCGCCGCGCTTCGTGAAGCGGGACGGCCTGTTCAGCTTGCGGCCATACTCATTGGCCAGGATGCGGCCGCCATGAGCTATTCGGCGTCGCAGGCAAAGAATGCCGCAGCCGTCGGCATTGCATATCGTCTCGTGAATCTGCCGGTAACGGCGAGTCAGTCGGATGCCCGGCAGGCCATCGAGAATCTGAACCGGGATCCGGCGGTCAACGGCATCATGCTTCATATGCCCGCGCCAAAACCGCTCGACGGGTTTGCACTACAGCAGGCCATTGCGGCTGAGAAGGACGTCGAAGGTGTCGGCGCGAAGAATCTGGGGCTGCTCGCAATGGGTCGCGCGGCGCTCGTGCCGTGCACGGCGGCTGCGGCGTTTGCCTGCTTGAAGTCGACCGGCGTGGAGATTGCCGGCAAGGAGGCGGTGGTCATTGGTCGCAGTGTCATCGTCGGCAAGCCGCTGGCCATGCTGCTGCTTTCGGCGCATGCGACGGTTACGCAATGCCACACGCGCACGCGCGATCTTGCCGGACATACTCGACGGGCGGAGATTCTCTTCGCTGCCGCGGGCGCGGCTGGGATAATTGGTGCAGAGCATGTGTCACCTGGCGCGATTGTCATCGACGTTGGGACACACCGCGTTCCGTCAGTGGATGACCCGAGTCGACTGCGCACCGTTGGTGATGTTCGGTTTGATGAGGTCGTGAACGTGGCATCCCGGATCACGCCGGTGCCAGGGGGTGTCGGGCCGGTTACGGTGGCGATGCTTCTGGAGAACACGGTTGCCGCGGCTGAGCGAAAGCCTGGCTGAATTCCGACTATTCTTACGTGCGAGCGCGGCGCAGCGATTCGAGCAGATCGTACGGCACACGCACACGGCCGAAGCCGACACCGTGTTCCTGCTTTGGCGGCAGGCGGTGAAAATCGCTTCCGCCTGTTGCAGCGAGTCCCAACTCCTCGGCCAATCGATGATATTCGCGCGTTTGAACCGGCAGATGGCTGGGATGGATCGTCTCGATCGCCGCGAGTCCGGCGTCTCGCAGACGTTTTACAAGCGTGCGAAGTTCGAGCGACGATCCGTAGCGCAGCCGTACGGGGTGAGCAAGTGATGCCAGGCCGCCGGCCGATCGAATCGCGGCAATGACCGCCTCGGCAGCAGGCAGCATGAACGGCACGAAGGCGGGGGCGCCATCTGCCAGGTAGTCGTTGAACGCCGTGCGGAAATCGCGAACGTGTCCGGCGCGAACAAGTGCGTGCGCGATATGTGGCCGGCCGATGGCATGACGGGGTACGTCGGGCTCGATCACGTCCTGCGGCAGATTCACTCCGAGGACTCTAAGACGCTCAAGTATCTCCCTGTTGCGTTCGGCGCGACGTTGGACGGCGGCCGCGGACAGGTCAGCCAGCGCCGTGCACGCGGTATCGACGAAATATCCGAGGATGTGAAGCGCTCCACGCGGATGAGCGGCTTCGAGTTCGATTCCGGGAATGAATTCGACGCCGAGCTGAGCTGCGCGAGCGGCCGCTTCTTCGCAGCCTGCGACGGTGTCATGATCGGTGAGCGCGACGGCCGACAGGCCTCGGGCGTGCGCCATTTCGACGAGTCGGGATGGAGGATAGCCGCCGTCCGATGCGGTGGAGTGCAGATGGAGGTCGATCCAGCGAGTCTGCGTTTTGTCGCGTCGAGTCGTGGTATCGCGCGGCACAGTTCGGTTCACGTCAGCAGGCCGCGGGAACCGAGATACTCAGCCAGCTTGGCGACGCAGTCTTCCAGCTTCATTTCGGCGGTCTTGAGCGTTAATTCGGGATTGAGGGGTGACTCGTAGGGATCGCTGACTCCGGTGAAGTTCTTGATCTCGCCGGCGCGGGCTTTTTTGTACAGGCCCTTGGGGTCTCTTTCGGCGCAGATGTCTACAGGCGTGTCAATGAACACCTCGATAAACGGAATCTTTGCATCGGCGTGCAGTTGGCGAACGCCATCGCGGTCGGCGCGATAGGGGCTGACAAATGACGTGATGGTGATGATTCCGGCGTCCGCGAAAAGCTTGGCCACTTCGCCGATGCGCCGGATGTTTTCGGCCCGATCTTCGGCGGAAAAACCGAGATTCTTGTTCAGGCCGTGGCGGATGTTGTCGCCGTCGAGCACATAGGCAAGTCGTCCTTGTTGCACCAGGGCGTGTTCGAAAGAGAATCCGACGGTGCTTTTCCCGCTTGAGGGGAGGCCGGTCAGCCAAATGGTGCAGCCGTTTTGCTTGAGGAGTCTGGCTCGGTCATCGCGAGCGACGTGTCCTTCGTGCCAGACGACATTGGTGGCTTTGATCATCGTGTTTCCCTGCTTCCGGCCTGTCGGCCTCGATGGCGTTCGTCGGCCGGCTCAGCAAAGGGCGAGGCGGCCGGCCCGCGGAAATGCCCCGCAGGTTGGTTTTGAAAAGGATAGATTAGAACGGCCGGGGGGCGGACGCAATTCGAGGAAATCCGGGTGGTGGGCGTAACCAAACCGATCCGAACTGAATCCGTGCTATGTGCGGGAGCGCGAGGCTATGATTCCCGCAATGGAGGTCCGATCCAAAATGAGAGCGAAAGTCAAACTGACCGCGATGGTAGTCTTCTCATCCATGATTCTGATCGGGTGCAGCCCGACCGGTGCGGATGAGAAGTCCGGCAAGTCCGATCGCAAAGGGAGTTCCATGGAGCGTATGATGGTGCGTTATTCGAAGTCGGGTTATGACATTACACCGTACCCCAGGGAGAAAGTGGCGGAATTGGCGAAGAAGCTGGATCCGGAGGCCTATCGGGTCACCCAGAATGCCGGCACGGAACCGGCATTCTGCGGTACGCTGGTCGATAACAAAAAGGAAGGCGTGTACGTCTGCGTGGTCTGCGGTCTGCCGCTGTTCTCGAGTGATCACAAATTCAACAGCGGGACGGGTTGGCCGAGTTTCTACAAGGAAGTGGACCGCGAACATGTCGTGCGAAAAGTGGACAAGTCGCACGGGATGGTTCGTACGGAGATCAACTGCGCGCGTTGCGGCGCACACCTTGGACATGTGTTCGATGATGGTCCGAAGCCGACGGGTGAGCGTCATTGCCTGAACTCGGCATCACTGAAATTCTTTGAAAAAGGGCAGACCATGCCGCCCGAGAGCAAGCCGGCCGAGTTGGAGACCGCCTATTTTGCGGGTGGATGTTTCTGGGGGATCGAGCATTATTTTCAGAAGGGGCCGGGCGTGGTGGACGCGGTCAGCGGCTACATACAGGGGAAGACCCGGAACCCGACCTATGAACAGGTGTGCAGCCATACGACGGGACACGCCGAGGTCGTGAAGGTCGTATTCGATCCGAAACGAATCAGCTATGAACGGCTGCTTGAGGCCTTTTTCAAGATGCACGATCCGACGCAACTGAATCGGCAGGGACCGGACGTCGGCGATCAATATCGCAGCGGGATTTACACCACGAGCGAGCGGCAGCAGAACGAGGCGACGGCGTTCATCAAGAAGCTCGCGGCGGAGAAGGCCTTCGACGGGAAGAAGATCGTGACCGAGGTGCAGCCCGCGCAAGAGTTCTATCCGGCGGAGGATTATCATCAGGACTACATCGTGAAGACGGGACGGGCGTGCCACGTTCGTGACCCGTGGTAGGCGCCTCGCCGAAACGACCGGCTTTATTCGTCATCGGCGACGGCCGCAATGTCCTCACCCTGTGTGACGGATTCGATGCGGCGGGCGTCAAGACGAATCCGGGCGGCAGCCTGACGATCTCCGATCATGTCGTAGGTTCTCGCAAGTTCCAGCCGGAATTCGACGTTTTTCGGCGAGAGCCCGACAGCGTCTCGCAGGCAGGTGATGGATTCCTCGTAATGACCGTGTTCCCGTGCGCAAAGCCCGTGGCGCAGTGTCAAGTCAGCGTCTCCTCGAATGATGCTGCGGGCATGGCGGTAGGCCCGCAGCGCCGCATCGCCCATGCTTCGACGGTCGATGGAGACTTCCGCCTGCTTTGCCAAGAGATCCGCAAATTCGACGGCGTACGCTCCGTTGCAGGGAGCGCATTTCACGGCGGAGCGATAGTGGTCCATCGCGGTCTGTTCGCGGTTGCTGCGTGCGGCGATTCGTGCGAGCCCGACATGCGCCTCCGCGTTTCGAGGATCTAGCAACAGCGCACGCCGAAACGCGGATTCCGCACGACGATCCTGGGCATTCCCCGCGGCACTGAGGCCGGCCGCCGTGTTCTGGCGGCTCATCGATCGGGCGACTGGATCGAACAGCGTGATCCGGCCGCCGTCGCAGCCGGCGGGCAACCAGATGAGCGCAAGTAGAAAGGCCGTGGCGCAGGATGGGACGCGAACGCATGGGTTTTCGGACGAAGCTGATCTCACATGCTGAATATCGGCAAGTCGGGACGGCACGGCCCGGAGCGCCGGTGGTCCGGGCCTGGCGGGCGCAAAATTTGACTCCTGTCCTGTCGCTCTTATCATCTTCCGTGCAACCCACGCCGCCGAACGTCGCCTGCCCGGCCTCTGGGCACCAAGACCGGAGAATGAAAGGGGGCTCCCCATGCGCGTGTTAATTACGATTCCGGTGTTCAATGAAGAAAAATACGTCGCTGACGTCCTACGGCGGATTTCCGAGCATGGCCACGATGTGCTGGTGGTGGATGACGGATCAACCGACTCCACGCCGGACATTCTGAAATCGACATCCGGGATCCAGGTCGTCCGGCATCCCGAAAATCGCGGTTACGGCCAAAGCCTGATTACCGCGTTTTGCTTCGCGGCGAAGAAGCACTATGACTGGGTCATTACGATAGACTGCGACGACCAGCATGAACCGGCGCTGATTCCAAATTTCGTCGAACGCGCAGCTCGAGATGACGTGGACATCGTTTCCGGTTCGCGGTATCTCGTGGAGTTGCCGGGCAATACCGAGGCGCCGAGCGATCGACGCCGGATCAATATGCAGATTACCGCTATTTTGAACGACCGTCTCGGCCTGCAGCTGACGGACTCGTTCTGCGGCTTCAAGGCGTATCGCGTCTCGGCACTGGAGCGCCTGTGTCTGAACATTCCCGGTTATGCATTTCCGCTGCAATTCTGGGTGCAGGCGCGGTCCGCCAACCTGCGAATCTGTGAACTGCCCGTGCCGCTCGTCTATGTTGATCCGAACCGTCATTTCGGCGGCATGCTCGATGATCCCGCTGCCCGCTTGAGGCACTACCTGGATGTGTTCGACGAGGAAATGAGTCGCGCGGGGGACTGCCACGATCCACGCACGGTGACCTGTCGCGCGGGGGACTGCGAATGAGTGGGATGTCGGTCGCCGACGGAACCGATTCGAGGTCGGCCGAGATGCATCCGGAACATTTGACACCGATTGATTCACTGGCGGCGCCAAGCGACGACGGCGGAATACTCATCTGGCCCGCTCAACCATCACTAGTCAATCTGGCGGAGCGAAATCGCGCGCGCCGAACGCGGCGACGGTTGGAATTGGCCGGTCGTCTGGCGACGGAATGGATGGCAGCCGGCAATTCGCCGCCGGTGGATTCGGGTCCGCTGGTTTTCATGACGGGCCATCAGCCCGAATTTTTTCATGCTGGCGTTTGGGCAAAGACCGCCGCGATGTCGGCACTCGCGCTGGCTTCGGCCGGACGCGGCGTGTTTCTGATTGTCGATAGCGATGTCCCGAATCGGCTGGCGATCGACTGGCCTGATGATTCGTCGGCGATCTGCCGGATCGGATCGGTCGTTTCTCGCGGTGCGGGCGGCGGGCTGTCATACGAGCATCTCGGCGCTCGGGCAACAGAGCAGATCGCGCTGTCCATGCGGGGTATTCCGGACGAAATACGTCCTGGGGCGTCGACGGCGATATCCATCTTTCGCGACGCATTTGGCGCAATGGAAAAATCTGTCACGCCATCGTCCCATCGGTCGCCCTATGTTTCGAGTTGGATTCGCGGTGTACAGGCGGTCGATGCCGCAGTCGGGCTGTCGCGGGCAGTTTGCATCTGTATTAGTGATGTCTTCGAGTTCGGGTCGGAGGCGGTCGCGGCCGACGCGGAGAAGAATCTTTTGGCGGGCCTGCGAACGGTCGCCGCGGCGTTTGTCGTTCATCTCGCATCGAACGCGCCGCGATTGGCCAACGCGTACAACGAATCACTGCGACGCTACCGAGAACGCCAGGGTATTCGTGGACGCCAGCATCCCATCCCCGACCTTTATGTCGATAGCGGGCTGGTCGAACTGCCGTTCTGGTGGGTGAGCAGGGATCGACCGCGGAGTCGCTTGTTTGCAGCGACGGATTCGAGCGGCGCGATTCGATTGATGGTGGATGGCGCGCAGATCGGCAGTATGGATCGGAGTGTCGCTGACGGACTCGGGCGCGCGGAATCGCTTGCAGCGTCACTTCCCTCCGGGTTGCGGCCTCGTGCACTGGCGCAGACGATGTTTGCCCGGCTGTTTGCGTGCGATTTGTTCATTCACGGCATCGGCGGGGCGAAGTACGATTCGATTACCGACGGGATCATTCGGACTTTTTTCGGTGTTGAGCCGCCGGAATATGCGTGCGTCACGGCGACGCTGCGATTACCAACTCGCACGCATGGCGTGACGCCGCTCGATTTGGCGACAGCTCGCCGGCAGTCTCGCGATTTGCGGTACAATCCCCAACGCTATCTGGATGAGCAATCGATCACTGAGCCCGTTCGTCAATTGCTGGTTCGGCGTGCGGAGGCGATTGATCGGTCGAATCTCCTCCATTCGGGGAAATCGGAGGACAGGCAGCAGCGGCAGGCGGCGTACCGAGCGATTCGGCAGGCCAATGCGCAAGTGATTGCTACGGTACCTGAATTTACGATGCGGGTGTCGTCCCGGCTTTCGGCATTGGAAGCGCAGTTCGCGAGTGACCGTTTGGCACAGTCGCGCGAGTGGTTTTTTGCTTTGCATACGGTCGACGCGCTGCGTGAATTGGCGGACGGCCTTTCCAGGCGTCTCGGAGTCTGAACGCAACATGTCTGGTGACGAGTGGTCCGGTGAGGAATGGAGCGCCGACGATGCGGAGGCGCTCGCGGACGCGGATACGGCGGCCGTTGGTGACGGGACGGCCGATTCGGGCCACATCCCCGTATTGCCCGCGGAAATCATCGACCTGCTTTCGAATGTGGGGCGGCGAGTGATCGTGGATTGCACGCTGGGACTCGGCGGACATTCGCGGATGCTTCTGGAGCATGCCCCGCATTTGCAGGTGATCGGAGTCGATCGGGACGCGGCCAATCTGTCGCTTGCCAGGGAACAGTTGGCGGCCTTCGGCGATCGAGTGCGGTTTATTCACGCAAATTTTGCCGAGTTGGCGGGCGTGCTGAATGCGTTCGGCGTGAAGCGGGTGGACGGAATACTGGCTGATCTTGGATTCAGCAGCAATCAGATGGCGGATCCCCAGCGAGGGCTGAGTTTCGAACGGGATGGACCGCTGGATATGCGCCTGGATCAGCAGGAACGGACGACCGCGGCCGATCTGGTCAATACGCTGGGCGAAGGCGAACTTTCAGACTTACTTTATTTTCAGAGTCAGGAACGTCACAGCCGAAAAATTGCAAAGCGGATCTGTCAGGTTCGCCGTCAGGGGCGACTGAACAGCACGGTGGAGTTGGCGCGGCTGATCGCGTCGGCCGTCGGCGAGAGTGCCGAAGGCCGCCGGGGAAAAATACACCCCGCGACGCGAACATTCATGGCGCTTCGGATGGCGGTCAATCGTGAAACGGAATCTCTCCGTTCACTGCTTCAGACGGCGCCAGATCTGCTGGCGACTGGCGGCAGGATCGTGGTGATCAGCTTTCACAGCGTCGAGGATCGAATTGTCAAGGATGACTTTCGAGAGCGCGCTCGATCCGGCGTTTACCGGCTGGTTACGCGGAAGCCGCTGGTGGCAGATGACCAAGAGCGCACGCTGAATCGGCGCAGTCGGTCGGCCAAGTTGCGATGCGCTGAACGCCTGGTGACGTGATCGACTGACGCCGTCGTGCCGCGCCGGAGAAGTTATACGGAAATGCTCGCCGGGTCTTGAGAATCCGACGATATGTAGATAAGATTCGGATCTTGCACACGGAGGTGCATTAGTGACCAAGGAAACAAAAATCGGTCTGTTGGTCGGACTGTCCTTCATCATTCTCTTCGCCATTATTCTGTCAAAGAAAGGCCCGAGCACGTCGCGATCCACGTCTGCGCTGACGTTGGCGGACGCCGGTATTTCTGACACGGCGGCGAAGCCCACAACGGCGCGACCGTTGGACCGGGCCGGAAAGGTTGCCGTTGAGCGCCTGCTTCCGACGCCGATCTCATCGGACAACAATCCGCCGGTCGGTTCGGTCGGCATGATTGAGGAGCCGGTGGGACGACCGATTCCGGACGAGGATCAGCCGATCGAGCCGCTGCCCGCTTCGGTGGTCAGTCGCTTGAATCTGCCGGTGATCGAGACCGAAGTGCCGATCGACACGGAGGACGTCGACGACGAGTCCGCGGCTTTGGCGAGCTCGGTTGTCTCGGCACTCAATGGCGATTCGAGTGCCGGCGATTCCGGAGCGGCGCTCGGTTCGGCGCGCCACGATGCCGGATCCGCCTCGATCGACATGGGCCGATCGAACGAATCAATCCGATCCTCGCGAGTTCCTTCGGCTGCGAACAGCAGCCTTACCTCAAATGCGGACAGCGGCGTGAACACGGCTCGCGGTGACACTCCCCGGAATGAACTCGCGGCTGCTGCCCCGGCCAAGCCGATCAGAATCATCGCCGTGCATGAGGTTCAGGCGGGCGAAAGCCTCGGCAAGATCGCCGCGAAGCACTATGGCCGGGCGACTCCGGCACGCATCGACGCCATTTTCAATGCAAACCGGGATCAGCTTGAATCGGTCAATGCGGTTAAGGTTGCAACGAAGCTGAACATTCCTTTGCTCGAAGGCGAGTATGCGAATATGTTCGAGCCGGTCGCCGGCACCGCGCCACCGCCGATACAGGGCGGTCGCACCGGCAATCCGGTTATGGACCGCAGCATTACGGGTTCAGGGCAACCGAGCAGCCGACGTGATGATGCCGTGAGGATTCCCCCGCCGATCATTGATCGCGGCGAGAGCAATGGCTCAAGCCGCACTTCGGGCATGCCGACGCCGGGGATTGATTCCCGTCAGGCGCCGAGTAATCCGGGAGAGACATCGAAGCCGGCCAGCGTCGTGGCTCCGTTCGTCTGGTACGAAGTTCGTGAGAAAGATACGCTGAGCAAGATTGCCAAGCATCAGCTTGGAAATGAAAAGCTGTATCGTGAAATCTATCGCATGAACCAGGATATTCTCCCGGATCAGCACAAACTCAAGCCGGGACTGAAGATCCGTTTGCCGATGCCGGCTGACAAGCCGCCTGTGACAAGCTCGAGCGTGACAACACGGATGGCGGGTGACTCGCTGTCGGGCGATTGAGCGCGGGGTTGATTCTGAATGGTCGTCCTTGACGCCGCGTGAATTGCGGCGATTTGGGTGGATTTCCGCGTGAAGTCGCGCGGGAATTGCCGACAGAATAGTATGATGCACGGCAACACCGGCGCGGAGCCGGTGTGTCCATGCGCGGGATGGGGGCTTGTCTGCGCGGCGGCTGACGACGCCGGAGCGGTCCACGGCAGGTCGATGGTGGGATTATGACCGTTGCTCGAGCGTTGATTGTGCTTGGGATGTTGGTCTCGATCGGCGTGACGATCGTCGGCATTCGTGGCGAATCTGCGAAAGCGGCTGAACGCATCCAGCGGCTCGATCAGCGAAAAATCAATATTCGTCAGAAACTCTGGGCGAAGGAAATCGAGCTGGCCAAGCTTCGTGGACCTGAGGCGATTCGAAAGCGCGCGGCCGAGCTAAAATTGGATGTGGTCCCGCCCGCATCGGAGAAGGATCGAGCAGTCGGAAAACCGACGAACCGCAGAGTGCGTTCAGGCGACTGAGCACTGGGCAGGCTCAGTACGCGAATTTCGGCTTTGAATTTTGACTGGGACGGCGTCGTCCGCCACCGAAGTTGAACTTGGAGTGGCTTAAGGAATGGATTCCGTGCGGCCGCGAAAGAAGAATCTCGCCGGACAGGTCGTGATTGGCGGCGTGTTGCTGGTGATGGTCGCGTTGATGGGGCGGCTGGTGTACATCAGCGCCCACGATGGCCCGCGGCTGATCGCGCGTGGCGAACGGCAGCAGACCTCTCAGATACCCATTTCGCAGCGCCGTGGACTGATTGTCGATTGCCGCGGCCGGATTATCGCGGGAACAACCCTGCGTCGAAGCGTGTTTGTCGATCCGGCGGTTCTGCCGGATGTCGCGGCGGCGGGTCAAACGCTTGCCGACATTCTGGATGTTGATGTGGGCGAGATTGTCCCGGACCTGATGAACGCCGGCGACAAGCGGTTCTTCGTCATCAAACGCGGCATCACCGAAGAACAGTCGCAACGTATTTCCCAGTCGAACATCTACGGACTTGGTGTTTTCAGCGAGCCCTATCGAACCTATCCCATGAATGAGGTCGCCGGCGCGCTGGTGGGATTCGTGGCGCCGGACGGCATCGGCGTGAGTGGCCTGGAGTTTCAGTGCGATCGGTGGCTTCGCGGACAGAACGGTGTGAAATCAGTTGTTCGTGACGCTCGTCGGAAGGCATTTTATCTTGCCGAGGGCGGATATCGGCCCGCACGCGATGGCTTTCATGTCGTGCTCACGATTGACGCGGAAATTCAGGCGCACGCCGAGCGCGAGCTGCTCGAGACGGTCACCAAGTACAAGGCCGAAAGCGCCGTGGCCGTAGTGATCCATCCGCAGACCGGCGCAATCCTCGCGATGGCGAATGCGCCAAGTTTCGATCCGAATCACTACCGCGACTACGGCACACAGCTCTATCGCAACAGGGCGCTGACCGATCCATACGAACCGGGCAGTACGTTCAAGCCATTCATTGCCTCGGCGGCACTTCACGAGAAAGTGGTCCGGTTGGGAGAAGTATTTGATTGCGAGGGCGGAACCTGGCAGGACGGTCCGCGTACGCTTCACGACCACCATGCCTACAACTATCTCTCGTTCGAGGAGGTGCTGATCAAGTCCAGCAACATCGGGATGGGCAAAATCGGCAAGCGTCTTGGCAACCAGCGGCTCCATGAATATTGCCGGCTGTTCGGGTTCGGTGAGAAGACCGGCATCGACCTGCTGGGTGAGGACTCAGGCAAAGTGCGTCCGCTCGCTCGCTGGAATGGGTACTCGACGACCAGCGTGCCGATGGGGCAAGAGATCAGTGTGACGCCGTTGCAACTGGCCCGTGCGTATTGCGTTTTCGCGAACGGCGGCAAGCTGGTGAAGCCGTATGTGGTTCGCGCCGTGATGGATGCGACGGGACAAGTGGTGTCCGATTTTACGCCGGAACCGCCGGAGGAGCCTGTGATGTCTCCGGAAGTTCTAACGCTGATGAAAGACAAAATCCTGGTGGAGGTTGTTCGCATGGCGGCGACGCAATCCGCGAAACTGCCGAACTACACCGTATTTGGCAAGACCGGTACGGCCCAGATTGCGAAGAAAGGCGGAGGCGGATTCGTCCCCAATTCGTATGTCAGCTCTTTTGTCGGTGGGGCTCCGGCGAAGGATCCGCAGCTCATCGTGCTTGTCGCGGTCCGAAAGCCGCAGAAGAGCATCGGCTATTACGGCGCGGTCGTCGCCGCGCCAACGGCCGCTCGGATTCTTTCACACTCCCTGGCATACCTCGGAGTCCCGGCGGAGGCGCCGAGCGACGAGCCGGTGAATGCATCGAACGGACGTTTGACTCCGCTGACGGAAGTCGCGATCGACGACGTTCCATTCGAGGACTGATGCACGTCGTTGCGTTCGGGGTACGATCTGATTCGCCCGGAAACTGATAGCAGAGCCTGTGAAATGAGGAACAGGTTGCGGGCACGCGATGGGTTCGTGCGCGGGCAGGCCACGCGATGTCGTCGATGTTCCGCAGCTGTGCGTATGTAGAGATCTTAAATCGGTATCCAATCCGATCCGCGAGGGGGACCGCGTCGTCAATTTGTTCAGTCGAATGTCGTTCCCCTTCCTGAGACGCGATGTAGAATCCTGAACATGACCACCACATCATCGCCGGCCGCCGTTGACGCACTGCCTCATCCGACTCAGTCGCTCGCGGAATTACTGCGGCGCGGTTTAGGCATGCACGTCGACGATCTGCATCTTTCTGAGATTCGCATTACAGACATATGCAGTGACTCACGCCTGGCACGGCCTGGCTCGCTGTTCGTCGCCATCCCGGGAAGCAAAGGCGATGGCGCCGCATACATCGCGGATGCGACAGCGCGAGGAGCGGTGGCGGTTGTCGTCGATCGCGAACTCGGCGCGCCGCACGGAGCGCATGTGGTTCGAGTGCCTTGCGCGCGGGAGGCAGTTTCCCGGCTGGCATCGCATTTCTTCGGTCTGGATGAGATTCAATCACGAAATGAAATGAGCGTGGTCGGCGTGACCGGCACGAACGGCAAGAGCACCATCGCGTACATGTTGCGGGCGATACTGAAGGCGGCGGGTCGGCCGGCGGCGTTATTCGGAACCATCGAATATGACCTTGTTTCGCGAAGGATCGGCGCGGCGTTGACGACGCCGGATCCGATCGAACTGGTGCGGCATCTGGTCGAGGCGCACCGGGCCGGCGCACGGCATGCAGTGATGGAGGTCTCATCGCACAGTCTGGATCAGCGCCGTACCGCAGGAATTCGCTTTGCAACCGGCGTGTTTACAAACCTGACTCAGGATCACCTTGACTACCACGGGACGATGGCGGCGTATGCGGAAGCCAAACAGCGGCTGTTCCGATCGCTGGCCGCAGACGCGGCGGCCGTGGTGAATACGGATGACGCGGCCGGTGAGTTCATGCTGGAACACTGTCGCAGCCGGATCATCCGATACGGCATCGACTCCGGCGACCTGCGCGCCGAGAGTGTGGTGGCATCGCGCGACGGCTGTCGGTTTCGCATCTTTCACGAGGGGCAGCGAGCCGATGCGACGATCGCTCTGGCCGGCCGCCATAATGTTTACAATGCGCTCGCGGCCGTGGGAGCATCGCGGTCGCTTGGTTTGGATATGCCGGTGGTGCTGCGCGGTCTGGCATCGCTGGAACGGGTGCCGGGGCGGTTGCAGCGTGTGGAAACCGGAACGCTGGGTTTTGACGTATACGTGGATTATGCGCACACCGATGACGCGCTTCGGAATGTCCTGGTCGCGCTGCGGCCATTGACAAAGGGGCGATTGTGCTGCGTCTTCGGCTGCGGGGGCGATCGCGATCGAACAAAACGGCCGCGGATGGCGCAGGCGGTCGCTGAATTCAGTGACGCGTTCATAATCACCAGCGATAATCCCCGCACGGAGGATCCGCTGGCGATTATCGCGGACATCGAGAGCGGCCTGACGGCAGAGGCCCGAATTCGTGGCGTGACGGAGCCGGACCGTGCGACGGCCATCGATCTGGCGGTGAGGCGTCTTCGCCAGGGGGATGTGCTGTTGATCGCCGGCAAGGGGCACGAGGACTACCAGATCATCGGTACGGAGAAGATTCACTTCGACGACGCGGAAGTCGCGGCCGCTGCGATCGAACGGGTCTCAATGGGCCAGGCTTGAAAAGGGTAGGTTGCGGCGCGGAAGTCTGAGATGGCCGCTGAATTTCGCGTGGCGGCTTGATGGCCAATGATTGTACGGATTGATTAACCTTTCAGCGCAACACGGACGGGCATGAAACCTCTTACACTTCAGGAAATGTGCAAGGCCATCGGCGGCCGGGTTTACGGCGAAATCAAGTTTCCGCGTGTGACGAGCGTGACGACGGATTCACGATCGCTCCAGCCGGAATCGCTTTTTTTTGCGATCAAAGGGGATCATTTCGACGGCCACGACTTCGTCGAGGAGGTGCTCAGGAAGGGGGCAACCGCGGCCGTCGTGTCGGATGCGCGACGATACCCGGAACCGCTCCGAACGACCGGTCGCCTGATTGAGGTTGACGATACGACGATCGCGCTGGGGCGACTGGCGTCGTGGTATCGGCGGCAGATTCCGGCGCAGGTCGTCGCGGTTTTCGGCAGCAATGGCAAAACGACCACGAAAGACATGATCCACGCGGTGTTGTCTTCCCGGAAGCGGGGCAAAGCGGCTGCCGCGAGCTTCAATAACCACATTGGCGTGCCGATCACGCTGCTCTCCGCCGAGCCGTCGGATGAGTATCTTGTAGTCGAAATCGGAACCAATCATCCGGGAGAAATTGCGTCGCTGGCGCGAATCGCCGCGCCGGACATGGCGATTGTGACCAGCATCGGGGAGGAGCATCTCGAAGGCTTCGGCGACCTGGAGGGCGTCGCGGCGGAGGAGTTTTCATTCCTTCCGTTCATGCAGGGTCGGCCGTTCGTGGCGATGAGCGACCAGGCAGCGGAATTTGCACCGAGCGGCCGCGCGAGAGATCCTAATCGCACGATGATCGTTTACGGCACATCGGAGACATGCGATCTTCGGGCAACCGACATAAGCCAGGGCATGCACGGTCAGGATTTTCTCGTGAACGGGCGCTTCGAGTACCACGTTCCGTTGATCGGGCGTCACAACGTGTTGAATTCGATGGCGGCCATCGCAATCGGCCAGCGATTTCGGGTGGAACAGGCAGACATCGCCGCGGCGCTTAATGGATTCGTGGCTCCGAAAATGCGCATGCAGGGCGTGCAACAAGGCTCCCTATACCTGATTAACGACGCCTACAACGCCAATCCGAGCAGTATGAAGGCGGCCATCGAGGCCTTGGACGCCATCGCGCGGCCAGGGCGTCGCGTCCTGGTTCTGGGCGATATGCGTGAACTCGGGGAGCAGAGCACGCGATGTCATCAGAAAGTCGGTCGTGAGGCCGGAACGTCTTCCGCCAATGTGATTGTGACCGTCGGAAACATGGCGCGGGTGATGGCTGATGGCGCCACCTCAGCGGCAGGAACGAGTAAACGTATCTACCCTTTTCCGACGATTGAATCTTTGATGGACAAATTGCCGGACCTGCTCGAACCGGGCGACAACGTGCTGCTGAAGGCATCGCGCGGGACCCGATTGGAGCGATTGGTGCCGGTCATTGAGAAATGCGGTCGAGCGGCGACTCTTTCGTAATCGGGGGACACTGACGACGTGACTTGGGTCGCGCGGTCGCAGCCTCCGGATTCGCTGATCGATCGTCGTATTGGGAACCGTCTGCTTGCTCTATCACCTGCTAAATCACTTCTATCCGGGAAACTACGGTTATCAGAATCCGCTGTTTCGCGGAACGATCGCGATTCTCATCGCCTTCATGATTTCCTGGTGGTGCGGACCGGCCGTGGTTCGCATGCTGATCAGGAAGAAATGCGGCGATGTTCCCGATTTCGATCACAAGGCACTGAACGAACTCACTCAGCACAAGGCCAATGTTCCGACGATGGGCGGCGTGCTGATCCTCTTCGCGATCGTCTCCGCCGTTTCGTTGCTTGCCAATTTGACGGTGTTTTACATTCATATGGCGGGGCTGTGTCTTCTCTGGCTCGGCATGCTCGGATTCTGGGATGACTGGGTCAAACTGACGTCAAAAGGCAAGGAGGGCGGCCGCGACGGTCTGAAGTCCTATCAGAAGCTGCTCTTTCAATTGGGGCTTGGGGTCATCCTGGGTTATTTCATCTATCAACGCGGCGAAGCGAACTTTGACGGATCGGGTCTCGATACCTATCGCGTCCTGACGATTCCGTTCATGAAGGCAAACCTCGATTCGCCGATTGTTCTCCCGGCGTGGCTGTTCCTGATTGTGACCATTCTGGTCATCACCGGCACTTCCAATGCCGTGAATCTGACGGATGGCATGGATGGGCTGGCATCGGGTTGCATGATTATGTGCTGTCTGGTGTTCATGCTCCTGTCCTACGCGGTTGGGGACGAGCGTGTGGCACGCTATCTCCAGTTTTCGCATATTCCGGAAGCCGGAGAACTGGCGGTGCTGTGCGGCGCGATGATCGGAGCCTGCCTGGGCTTCCTCTGGTACAATGCCGCGCCGGCCCAGGTTTTCATGGGGGACACGGGGTCTCTGCCGCTCGGCGGACTGATCGGTTTCGTCGCCATTGTGATTCGCCAGGAGTTGCTGCTTTTCATTGTGGGCGGCGTCTTCGTGATGGAGGCGCTGTCGGTAATTCTTCAGGTGGGTTTCTTCAAGCTCACAAAGACACCGAATTCGCCCGGGAAGCGCCTGTTCCTCGTGGCGCCGATTCATCACCATTTTCACCTGAAGGGCTGGAAGGAGACGCAGGTGGTGGTGCGGTTCTGGATCATGGCCGCATTGTTCGCGGTGATCGCACTGGCAACCACAAAAATGCGATAGATTCGGCGTCGGGCACCGGATCGCGAGATTCCGTCGAATGGGCGACTGGCGGATGATTCAAGTTTGCGTTACCAAAGTGCCGATTCATTGGAATCCGCGCGATTTATGCCGATTTCATCTGCACAGTTTGCGCCTTCCCAAACCGTCTTTTTGCACGGGGAGCCGGCGGTTCACCGGATTCATCGCGACAACGGGCTGAAATCCCGGAGGCGGTTTTCTCAGTGCATAGGGGGCATTTCCGCGGATGTCGCGTCGTGATGGGCCTGTCCGTGTATGATGTCATGAGGACATCCCGCCGGCTCATTTGCATGGAGGCGAATCATGTTTCGGCTTGAAAGCCGCCCATCCGCCAGCAGCACCACCATCACGATCACGGCGGCCGCGCTGATGGGGCTGGGCGTCGTTATGGTGTTCTCTGCAAGCGCGAGCCTCACCTCCCCGCCAATCATTCAGGACGTTCTGAAGAACCCGTCGGTTCGGCAGGCGATGTTCACGGTCGTTGCTTTGGTGGCGCTGCTCATGGTCGGGCTTTGTCCTTATCACTCCTGGCGCATTCGCCCCGGTGCGTGGTGGCAGCCGACAATCTTGCTGTTGCTGTTGTCAGCGGGCCTGCTGGTGCTCGTCTTGATACCGGGTGTCGGCGAGACGCGCAAGGGCGCGCAGCGATGGCTGCCGCTGGGCCCGTCGGCGCTCGGACTGGGCTTTCAGCCTTCCGAAATTGCGAAAGTGTCCGTAGTTGTTTTCTTTGCAGCGTATTGCGCCTGGCTGGGTGAACGGATTCAACGGTTCTGGTCGGGCTTTCTTCCGAGTGTGTTGCTATTAGGGCTGTTCGCGGGATTGGTGGGCATCGAGGATTTTGGGACCGCCGCGCTGATCGCCGTCGTCGGCTTTGGCATCATTCTGGCGGCAGGAGCGAGGTGGTGGCATCTCGGGTTGATGCTCCTGCCGGCCGTGCCCGGTGCGATATACCTCATTACCGCCAAGGCGTATCGGATGCAGCGCGTGCTGTCTTTTCTGGATCCGGAGGCCGATCCACAGGGAGCGGGCTATCACCAGATTCAATCACTCGTGACGATCGCGTCGGGCGGATGGTGGGGCAAGGGCCTTGGGGGTGGCATCCAAAAATACGGATATCTCCCGGAGGGCAGGACCGATTTCATCTTCTCCGTGATCTGCGAGGAACTGGGCATCGTCGGCGGCATCATGGTTATCGCATTGTTCGCAGTCCTGCTCTGGCAGGGTAAGCGGGCGATGGAATCCGCTCCGACGGAGTTCGGCAGACTGCTCGCGCTGGGCGCGACCCTCACGATTGGCTTCCAGGCGGCGATGAACATCGCGGTCGTCACGGTGTCGGTACCGACAAAGGGCATCGGGTTGCCGTTTGTGTCGGCGGGCGGAACGGGGGTCATTTTCTTCAGCATCCTCGTCGGCATGCTGGTAAACGTTGCACGACATCGTGAGCCGGTGGATCAGTCCGTGCCCTCCACGGCAGGTTACTGTGAGGGAACGACCGGCGGCGGCCTTGGGGCCGAAGACGCCTCGTCTGAACAAGGCAATCCAAGTTCGCACAATTCGAGTATGGTGCCCGCGTGACGCGGTCCGAATGGATGTATCGGCCGGAGATTGTGATCCAAACGCAGGCGGCATCGGGAAATTCATGGGTGATAATCGGCCTCTGATGGTCCTGGCGGGTGGGGGGACGGGGGGACACCTCTACCCCGGGTTGGCTGTCATCGAAGCGATGCGGCAACTCCGTCCCGATTTCGACTTCG
Source organism: Phycisphaerae bacterium (assembly GCA_019636475.1). NCBI lineage: Bacteria > Pseudomonadati > Planctomycetota > Phycisphaerae > Phycisphaerae bacterium. Next base: position 243,735 of record JAHBXN010000007.1, on the reverse strand, counting down.
TTGTCTATGGCACGACCCGGCCAATCGATAGGAAACTGACCGAACATCGCAAGATTCCCCTGATTGAACAATCGGTTCAGGGCATCCCGAAACGCATCGGGCAGGTCTGGCCTTTCATCAAAGGGTGGTTCACTTCGGTCAAAATCGCGAAACGGAATTTTCGAGAGCGGCCGCCGGCCGTGGTGCTTGGACTCGGCGGCTACGCGGCGGGTCCACCGCTCACGGCTGCCATCTCGCTGAAGATCCCGACAGCTATTTTCAACCCGGACGCGGTTCCGGGCGTTGCGAATCGTCGCTATGCGCCCAAAGTTAGTCGCGTTTTTGTGCAGTGGCGTGAGACGATCGACTCGCTGGGTCGGATGTCGCATGTCTATTGCACTGGTTGTCCTGTAAGGCCCGAGTTCGCGAGCGTGACGCGGGACAATGGCATCAAAGCCCTGAAGCTTGACCCGGCGAAGAAGACTCTTTTGATAACTGGCGCGTCTCAGGGCGCCTGGTCGATCAATGCGTCGGTCGTCGAACTGATCGACTTGTGGCGCGATCATCCGGATTGGCAGATCGTGCATCTCACCGGTACCGCGGATCTGACGATGTGCCGGGAGAAATACGCCGCGGCGAAGTATCCGGCAGTGACGCTGGCATTCACCGAGCACATGCATTTGTGCATGGCGGCTTCAGATCTGATCCTCTCTCGCGCCGGCGCATCGACGCTGGCGGAAATCACCGCTCTTGGCAAGCCGAGTGTACTCATGCCATATCCGTTCGATAAGAAAAAGCATCAACTCGCGAACGCCCGGGTTCTGGCGTCTGCGTCCGGCGCGGTGATCGTGGACGACTCGAATAACCCTGCGGCGAATGCAAAACTGCTTCGCAGGGAATTGGGCGATCTGATGAAATCGGAGCATCGTCGAGCTCGAATGGGCGAGATCGCCGCGGCAATGGGGCGACACGATGCGGCAGCGCGCATTGCCCAGGGCCTGCTGGAGATCGCCGGAATGGAAGTACCGGAATAACATGTGTCGCGGCGGGCCGCGCTCAAGTAATCAACATCGGCATCCCGATATTTCTCAGGGATCTCTTGCGCGCAGGTTGCTGCGCGAGACTCAGTCAGTTCCGGCTGTGAAAAGGTGCCGAATTCCCTTTGATCGCAAGAACCGCTTGCGGAACGGCGGCGTATTTGGTTACGATGCGACCCGACATTGCGCGGCGAATTAAGGACGCGAATACCTCTTTCTTCTTCCAACTTGTCGGGGTCGATTACCGTCATGGATGACGACGGTGTGACCTCGCGGCGCGATTGATCGGGAGCGCATTTCGGCTGCACACGGAGGTGAGCCACGCATGACGAGAATCATCGCAACACCCGACACGGCGCGCATTCCAATTTCAACACGCCCCGGCGTCGGTTCACGACAGCGGCACTTGCAGCACTGGTCGAGTCCTTTCGCCGCGAAACGGATACATCTCATCGGAGTGGGTGGCTGCGGCATGAGCAGCCTCGGTGGCGTGCTGCTTCGATGCGGCGCCATCGTAAGCGGGTCGGACCTCGTTGAATTCAAGGCCGCTGAACGCCTGCAGGAAATGGGCGCGACCATCATGATCGGGCAGGCTCCGCTGAATATCCAGTCGGACTGTGATCTGGTGGTTTATTCCGCAGCCGTGAAGGATGACAATCCGGAACTGCTGGAAGCCAGGCGGCGCGGCATCACCTGTCTGAAGTATGCAGAAATGCTTGGACAGGTCATGAAACTTCGAACGGGCATCGCCGTAAGCGGCACCCACGGCAAGAGCACGACCACGGCGATGCTCGCATTCATCCTGCGACATGCAAAAGCGGATCCGACGTTTGTCGTCGGCGCGAATGTCCGCCAGCTTGATGGCAGTTCGGGTGTGGGCGATGGCGATGCGTTCATCGTGGAGGCGTGCGAGTTTGATCGATCCTTCCTGAATCTCAGTCCGAAGTTCGCGGCGATCACCAACATCGAAGAAGATCACCTCGATTGTTATGACGGCCTCGATGCCATCATCGAGGCGTTTCGAGCGTTTGCTTCATTGGTTCCGCCGGAGGGAGCGATCATCGCGAACGGCGAGGATCGCTCCGTCGTGAATGCGGTTTGCTCTGCGCGGGCGACCGTCGAGACGTTCGGGGTCACTGAAGAATCCGTCTGGCGCGCCGAGCGGATTGACCATGTTAATGGCTGCTACCATTTTGATGTGCTGTACCACGGGAAGCCATTCATCCGGGCGGAAATGTCGTCACTTCCGGGCCGGCACCAGGTATACAACGGCCTCGTTGCGACAGCACTGGCGCATCATGCGGGCATCTCGGCATCCGCGATCGCGGCGGCGTTGCCGCACTTTGCCGGAGCCGAGCGCCGCCTGACAAAGCGCGGCGAGGTCGGCGGAATTCTGGTCCTCGACGATTACGGCCATCATCCGACGGAGATACAGGTGACCCTGCGTGCGGTTCGGGAGCACTATCCGGACCGCCGCCTGTGGGTCGTCTTTCAGCCGCATCAGCACTCCCGAACGCGGTTTCTCCTGAACGACTTCGCCCGCAGTTTCGGTCTGGCGGATCATCTGCTCGTGCCCGACATCTACTTCGTGCGCGATTCGGAGGCCCTTCGAAACGCGGTATCCAGCGCGAATCTGGTGGAGCGCGTGCATGCGAACGGCGGTGATGCGCTGTATCTTCCGAAGCATGAACAAATCGTTGATCATCTTACGACACATGCGAAGCCGGGTGACATTGTCTTGACGATGGGCGCGGGCGACGTCTGGAAGATTGCGGATGAACTTGTTCAGCGACTTGCCTGACGGCGTATGCCGTCAAAATGTTCCATTGGCGCCGTTGACGTGGTTTCAACTCGGCGGGCCGGCGGACTATCTCATCGAGCCGCGCACCGAGGCACAACTTGTCACCGTCGTGCGACGATGCCATGAATCAGGCACCGCTCTTCGGGTGCTCGGGCTGGGGGCCAACATTCTCGTGCCGGACGAGGGCGTCCGGGGCGTCGTCATTCGGCTGACGAAGGGCGAATTGTCCCGTGCGGTTTTCGAGGGCGAGCATGTCATTGCCGGCGGGGGACACGACATGTCGAAACTGGTCAACGCCTGTGTCGGTGGCGGGTTGGCGGGCCTCGAACAACTGGCCGGCATTCCCGGCACCGTCGGCGGCGGTATTACCATGAATTGCGGCGGCCGATACGGCGAGATTGCGTCGGCGGTCGTGCGGGTCCGCGTGGTTGACGGGGACGGCCTCGTGCGATCGCGTACGAAGGATGAACTGAAGTTCGCCTATCGCCACTCGGCGGTCGGGTCCGACATCGTCCTCAGCGCGGCGTTCCGGCTCGTACCGACCGATCCGGTCGCCTTGCGAACACGGTGGCGCGAAATCTGGGAATATAAGCAATCAACGCAACCGGCATTGGGCGCGCCGAGCGCCGGATGCATCTTTCGAAATCCGTCGGGGCATTCGGCCGGACAATTGATCGATCGAGCCGGACTAAAGGGGTATCGCGTGGGCAGCGCGTTTGTTTCGGAGCGCCATGCGAATTTTGCGATCGCCGACCGCGGTGGTCGCGCGTCCGATGTCCGGGAACTCATCAGCACAATTATTGATCGGGTTGCAGCGCACAGTGGGATCATGCTCGAACCGGAAGTGAAGATCTGGTAGGTCGTCGATTCGGAATCGGGCCGGATGGTTCGGCTCGTCCGGTCGTCGCAGGAGGGTGCCGGTGGCCATCGCCAAGCAACTTCAGAATCTCAAGCGAAAACTCTTCAAGCACGACACCAACCGGAAGCTGGCGGTGACCGTTCTCGCCGGTGGACCGAGCGGCGAGAGGAGCGTAAGTCTCGAAAGCGGCAAAAATGTGGCGGCCGCGCTCGGCGAGCTTGGTTATTCGGTTCACCTCGAAGACATCAATCCCGGCAATCTGGCGGCGCTGGCTCGCGAAGTGGACTGCGTTTTTGTCGCGCTTCATGGCCAGTTCGGCGAGGACGGCGAGGTGCAGCGGATTCTGGAGAATCGCCGCCTGGCCTATTCCGGCTCCGATCCGGATGCTTGCGAGTTGGCGGCGGACAAGGTCGCTTCAAAGGAGCGATTCATCGAGGCCGGAGTTCCGACGCCTCGATTCACGCTGGCCACGCCGAGTACGATTCCCTCCGCGATGGCGGCATGGAGCCTGCCGGTGGTGGTGAAGCCGCGACGCGAAGGAAGCAGCCTTTTTTGCTTCATAGTTCGGGATTTTACGCAATTTCGTCCGGCATTGGACCTGGTGATTGAGAAATACGGTGAGGCGCTCGTCGAGGAGTATATTCCCGGCAAGGAGCTGACAGTCGGCATTCTGGGGGACGAGGCGCTGCCACCCATCGAGATTCGCACGGCACGCGATTTTTATGATTACCAGGCCAAATATGTCGATGAAGATACGGAGTACTTGTTTGATATCGATCTGCCGGCGCCGCTGCTAGCGCAAATTCAGGAGCAGAGCCTTCTTGCGCATCGAGCCCTGGGATGCCGGGATTTCTCCAGGGTGGATTGGCGCGTCGATCCGCAGTCGGGTTTGGCATACGCTCTGGAGGTCAATGTCATTCCGGGCCTCACCTCCCACTCACTGTTGCCCAAAGCGGCAGCGCGAGTGGGCCATGACATGCCGACGTTATGCAGGAAAATTGTGGACATGGCGATCGCGCGGCGTTAATTAGCGTGGGTCGGCGATCCGAGTTGGTCAGACGGTCAGACAACGCAGCGACAATTGGCAAAGAAAAGCAAGAAAAAAGCGATCATCCCATTCGAGTTCAAGATGCCCGAATGGCTGTCCAATCCGATGTGGCTCCGCCACCCGCGTACCGCGCGCGTGGTGGCCTATGCGGGCTTGTTCGTGCTGGCGGCTTTTTGCACCACGCGCGTTCTGGGCTATCTCGAAAACCATGTGCACGGTATGGCGAAGTACGACAAGTTCGTGCTCGCCATCGAGTGGCAGGATTTGCCTGATTTTCTTCGACGACCGGACAATCGTCATATCCTCGATTCAATTCAGAGCCGAATCGATCTCCGCCCGACCGACCGCATCCTTGATGCGGGGCTTGCGGCCCGGGTTGGTGGTTCGCTTGCCGAGCCGTCCATCGGCTGGGTCCGATCGGTTGATCGGGTAACGGTCCGTCCGGACGGGACAGTCGCGATCAAATGCACATTTCGAGAGCCTGCCGCGTATGTTCAACACGGTGAGGCCTGTTATCTGGTCGATCAGGATGGCTTTCTGCTGCCGGGCTGGTATCGGCCGGAAGACTGCACGACGAGCAAGCTGCTCCTGATCAGCGGTGTGAAACAGACGCCGCCGTCGGTGGGCCATCAGTGGATCGGAGATGATCTTCAGTCCGGTCTGCGCCTTGCCGGATTGATTTCGGGTCGGGCGTTTCGCGATCAGGTTGATCGGATCATCGTCAGCAATTACTCAGGTCGGGTAGACCGCAAGCGCCCCGGAATTGAACTGGCGACGACTCGTCCGGGCTCGCGGATCTGGTGGGGGCTGGCGCCGAATCAGGAAAACGGAACTGAAACCACGACCGAACAAAAGCTTGCGCTGCTCGACTGGCTCTATCGCGAGCACGGGCGAATTGATCTAAATCGGGCATACGTTGATGTTCGCACGCATCCGACGTCTGTGTCGATCGCGAAAGAACACAAATCGTCCTAGTACAACACTTTCAGATCGACTTTGGCGGCGAAGCATGGGCTCAGAGGGCATCCGGAAGCGCTCCGGCCTGGCGCGCGCTTCGCTGGTCATGGCGTGAATGGACGACTAAGCTTTCGTTGGGAAGATAGGCGACTCGGCGGGCCGGCAAAATCTGCGGGGTCCGGAATTCGGACGAATTGGCATCTGCCATGATATTCGCGGAAATCAATCAGGTCGTCTGGATCGAGAAGTTTCGGCAAGTGTTGGAACACTATGTGCCGCCTGTGGAAAGTACGCCCGCGGTGAATGTGGGCGGACTTGTCGCGGTTGTGGCCGGGCTGATTCTGGTATTCCGAGGAGGCAAGTTCGAGCGCATCGTCGTGACGGCATTTGCACTGGTACTTGGCGGATGGATCGGGTATTTCCTGTCCACCGCGCTGAATCTGCCGGTGCCGTTTACTGCCGCAGTCGGCGGTTTGGCGCTGGCGGCGATTGGTTTCAAGTCTTACAAGATGTGGCTGGCCGCGGGCAGCGTGTTCGTTCTCTTCATGATTGCCGTGGCTTTTCAGCTCATTCAGCCGGAGCGTCTGAAGAACCTGGTGCCCTCAGAGCGTCAGGCGGCGGTGGTCAGTGGCAGAATCACCCTGCCGACTCCGGAACAACAGGCGAGGAATACCAGCAGTGATTGGCGCGATCAGTTGAAGTTCGTCGGAGAGCGGGTCAGTGCCGAGCTGAAGCAATTCGGCCTGAGCGGCTGGATTCTGCCTGTTTGCGCCGCGATTGTCGGTGGCGTTTTTGCTTATTGGGCACTGCGGGCGTTTGCCGTAATCTGGCTTGGATTTATCGGGGCTCACATCGCGGTGATCGGTGGGTCGACGATTCTCTGCGCGCATTGGCACGAGGTCCGCAATTCTCTATTCGCGCAGCCGCAATACCCCGCGGCTGTTGCGCTGGGCATCTGGCTTCTCGGACTGGTCTTTCAGGCCAAAGACGCCCGGTTTCCGAAAAAAGCGGAGAGCCCTGCTCCCCGCGAACCCGCCAAATCGTAAACTTCAAATCGGAATTACATCGCGACTCTGCTTCGGCACCGCGGCTGCGGAATCCGCGGGGGAAGTTGCGATGGGCAACGGCCACAATCAGGGCGTTCGTTCGAGCCGCTCCACGTGGTCGGACTGACGTCGATTCTGTCATGGGGGGAGCAACAGATGGATGTTTTAACCGGTCTGCTGGCCGGACTCGACGAGAGTGCGGCCGTTCTATTTATTCTTGCCGGCTTGATCTACGGTCTCTTCGGGTGGCGACTCGTACGCTTCCTGGTGATCGTGGATGCGCTGGCGGTCGCAGGCATGTGCGCACTCTGGTTTTCCCGGCGTGGGGGCGTTCCCTGGATTGGCGGGGATGAATCGACCATGTCGGTGGCATTGATGATGGCGTTGCTTTTACCGCTGCTAGCGTGGCGATTTCCGCGAGTGGCGACGGTGGCGATGGCGGGGTTGGCGGGCTTTGTTTCGGTGCAGCTTTTTCTGCTTGATTCCGATCTGCCGTTTGTCGTGCTCGCGATCCTCGGATTCATCGGCGGGGCGTTTGCGATGGGCCTTGCGGTTTCGCTGTCGCGGCAGACGACCGTTGTCGTGACCGGATTGCACGGCGGTTGGCTGTGCGTCGGAGCGATGTCCATTCTCGCCGCGAATCACACCAATTTCATCGGGCAGATGCTGAATTCGTTTGCCGGCAGTTTCGTGCTGGTGACGCCGGCGGCGGCTTTGGCGTTTTCGTCCATCATGATTTTTCTGCAATGGAGCGACATGCAGGGGCATACGGCGCAGTCATAGTTCGCGCAGCAACAATCGTGTCCCACTCAAGCGTGCATCAAGTCCGCGAACGCCTGGCCCACGGTTTTGGTGTCGCGGCGACCGGAGCGGCCTTGCTTCCAATGATGTCGTATGCGCCTTCGCCGAGCAGCGATTCAACGGCGACCTTGAACGCCTCACTGGGGCGCACGCGGTTCGCGCTATCGCAGCGGACGAGGGCGCTGATTGCGCCCGGTCGCTCGATGGAGATGAAGAACGGCTTGCTGCCGCGGTGGTCGGCGCAGACCTCTTTCAATCGCCCGAGCGTGACTCCATCGATCGAGGAGGATCGTACGCGGAAGATCAGTGCATCGGCCAGCTTCTCGGTGGCATCCTCGAAGGCGAGAATCTCGTTGACACGCAGCGAAGGCTCCTCGCGTTTCTTGTCGACCGTTCCTCGCAGAAACACGACCCGATCCGGCGCGACCAGTCCGCGAAATCTGTCCAACTGTTCGCTGAAGACGACCGCTTCGATGGAACCGCTTAGGTCCTCGAAGGTAAGCACGGCCAGCTTGGATCCGGGATTTCGGCCGGCCTTGGTCGGAACCATGCGCACTTTCGAAATCATCCCGCCGAGCACGATCTGAACGCCCTCGCTGAAGGCGCCGATCTGCCTGCAAGTGCATGTTGAGAATTGCTTGAGATGTTCTGCGTGCGATGTAAGCGGGTGCTTGGTTACATAGAATCCGAGTACGGATTTTTCATGGGCGAGCATCTCGGATTCCAGCCATTCCTCGGCGCCGATGGTTCGCTGCGCCCCGTCGTCGCCACCCACGAAATCGCCGCCGAACATGGTCATTTGGCCTGAGGCACGGTCGCGTTGGTGCTCGGAGCCCATGTGCATGGCGCTATCCAGTACGCTGATCAGTGCCTTTCGCATTGCACCTGTCGAGTCGAAGGCGCCTGCCTTGATCATGGCTTCGAGTGTGCCACGGTTGACATTCGAGGCATCGACGCGCTCGCAGAACTCGTACAGATCGCGGAAGGGCCCGCCGGCGGCTCGCTCCTCCACCACGCTTCGCACCGCCTTGGCGCCGACACCTTTGATTGCAGCCAGGCCGAAGCGAATGCAGCCTGCGCCGCTGTCTGCGCCGGGCAGGGCGGTGAAATCGACATGACTCGAATTGATGTCGGGCGGGAGCACCTCGATGCCGAGTCTGCGGCACTCATCAATGTAATCGACGACTTTCTCGGTGTCGCCCATTTCGTACGTCAGCAGGGATGCCATGAATTCGAGCGGGTAATAGGCCTTTACAAAGGCGGTCTGAAACGCGACCAGGGCGTAGCCCGTCGAGTGCGCTTTGTTGAACGCGTATTCGCCGAAAGGCAGAATCTGGTTGAATATCTCCTCGGCGACCTGCTTTCTCAGACCGTTCTTCGCGCAGCCTTCGACAAACGGGCCTCGTTCGGCCTCGATCATGTCGGTTTTCTTTTTGCTGATGGCTTTGGCGAGGCGGAAGGCTCGCTTGCGTTCGATTCCACCGAGCTGAATCGCGAGACGGGCAACCTGCTCCTGATAGACGATGATGCCGTAGGTCTCCTCGAGCACTCCGTCCATGATTTCGTGGGGCGTTTTCCATGATTCGCCGTGCTTGCGAGCGACGTAGGCATCGATGTTGACCATCGGTCCGGGTCGGTAGAGCGCATTGGCCGCGATGAGGTCCTCGATACGGTTCGGGCGCATCTTCATGAGGACGTCGCGCATGCCGCCGGATTCGAACTGGAATACGCCCTTGGTCTCGCCGGAGGCGAAGATTCGATAGACACGCTGATCGGTCAGATCGAGTCGTTCAAGGTCTATCTTCGTGCCGTGGTTCTGTTCGACGAGCTTGCAAGCCAGGGCAAGGACGCTGAGGGTTCGAAGGCCGAGGAAATCCATCTTGAGCAGGCCGACTTTCTCGACCGTCGGCCCTTCGAACTGGGTGATGACCGCATCTGAATTCGATGGTTGATAGAGCGGCAGGAGGTTGTCCAGAGGTTCTTCGGCAATGACGACGCCTGCGGCATGGACTCCTGCATGTCGTGCCAGACCCTCGACACGTTTTCCGATGTCGATCACGCGGCGGATGGTTTCGTCGCTGTCGTACCACCTGCGAAGTTCCGGCTCCTGGCTCAGCGCCTTGTCCAGCGTCATCTTAAGTTCTTCGGGTACCAGCTTTGCCAGCCGATCGGCATCGCCCAGCGGCACACCCATGACTCGGCAGACGTCGCGGATGGCGGCTCTGGCTTTCAGCGTGCCGAATGTAATGATTTGCGCGACGTGGCCGTACTTCTCGCGGACATATCGAATGACGTCTTCTCGCGCGTCCTGGCAGATATCGATGTCGATATCGGGCATTTCATCGCGATCGGGATCCATGAAGCGCTCAAAGTACAGGCCATAGCGGATCGGGTCGGGCTGGGAGAGATACAGGCAATAGGCGACGACGGACGAGCAGCCGCTGCCGCGCGCGCCGGCCGGGACGCCTTTGGCGCGGGCGTAGTGCACAAAATCCCAGACGATGAGAAAGTAGCTTGCGAACCCCTTGCTCTGAATGACTTCCAATTCGTAGTCGATTCGTTCGCTGATTTCGGGTGTGATGCTGCCGTAGCGTTCGGCCGCTCCGCGATAGACGAGATCGCGAAGGTAGGATTCGGGTGATTGTTTTTCAGGCGGATGATAGACGGGCGTATAGCGTTTTGTGAAATCCAGCTCAACATTGCACATCTCGGCGATGCGCAGCGTGTTGGAGATCGCCTCGTTGTGCTGGGGAAACAATGCCGCCATTTCGGCACCGGACTTGAGGTAGAACTCGTCGGTATCAAACCGCATGCGCTCCTTGTCGCTTTGCAGCGCCCGCGTCGAAATGCAAAGCAGCACGTCGTGTGGTTCGGCATCTTCCTTGCGGAGGTAGTGCACGTCGTTCGTTGCGATTAATCCGACACCAAGCCGGTTCGCGATATCGACAAGTTCCGGATTGATCATCCGTTGCTCGTTCAGGCCGTGATCCTGCAATTCGATGAAGAATCGCTCCGGACCGAAAACGCGCAGATACCATTCGGCTGTGCGCTCGGCCGCCGCGCGGTTGTGGGCCATCAATGCTTGAGGAATTTCGGCGCCCAGACAGGTGCTGGTGCAGATCAGGCCCTCGCTGTGGGCCTCAAGCACTTCGCGATCGATGCGCGGCTTGTAATAGAATCCCTCCCGGTATGCGATGGAAGTGAGCTTCAGCAGGTTGCGGTAGCCGGCGTTGTTCGCGGCGAGGAGCAGCAGGTGGTAGTTCGATTCCTGCTTTCCACCAGGGCCGACGACCGTCTCGCGGAGGCGACGGTCCGTCGGGGCGATATAGGCTTCGAGGCCGATGATCGGCTTGACGCCGGCCTTTCGAGCCGTGTTGTAGAACTCAATCACGCCGAACATGTTGCCGTGATCTGTGATCGCGACGGCTGGCTGATCCAGCTCCTTTGCGCGATTGACGAGTTCGTCGATCCTGTTTGCGCCATCGAGCAGGCTATAGTGCGTGTGGCAGTGGAGGTGTACAAATCGCGTGCACGGCGCTTCGTCATCGATGCGTTCAGCCTGGGCGCCGTCGTTCGATCGAAGCTTCGGTCCGGATCGATCGGAAATGAGATGGTTGGCACGGCCGCCGTGAAACGGGACACCATGAGGCGACGTGCGTTCTTTCTGCATTAGCGATCAGCCTCCTTGCCGGACAGGTGTGAGCGTTCAACTTTCGTGCATCATAACCGGAGTTCGGCGATCGAGCATCACGAGCGGCGTCGCGTCGGCAGGGAACGAGCGAAATTCACAAGGCGCAGCCGTTTCGTCGCGTCCATCGTGCAGGGACCGTTGAAGCGGGACGATATCAAGACGGACCAAGCCTTTCATTCGCGGACAGGTCGCTTCAGGTTTGATGCTTGCGGATGACGGTCGCCCTCCGAATTGGGACATAGAGCGATCCCCGTGGAGGTGTCGTTCCATTTGTCGGCTAAGTAAAAAGCACAACGGGCGGCCTGATTGGACCGCCCGTGTGACTTCATGATATGGCTTCCTGGCAAATTCGAGCGTCTCAGCCAAACATGCCAAAGCCTGGCAACATTGCTCGCGTACCCAGTCGAAATCAGTATCGGTAATGTTCCGGCTTGTATGGACCGTCGACCGACATACCAAGGTATTCGGCCTGCTTGGGCGTCAGCCTGGTCAATTTCGCACCGAGTTGGGCGAGGTGGAGCCGCGCGACCTTTTCGTCGAGGTGCTTGGGCAGCACATAGACTTTTTTCTCGTACTTGTTGGTATTCTGGAACAGCTCGATTTGTGCGATCACCTGGTTCGTGAAACTGCTGCTCATCACGAAGCTCGGGTGGCCGGTCGCGCAGCCGAGGTTGAGCAGTCGGCCCTCGGCAAGCACGAGAATCCATCGGCCGTCGTCGAAGATCCACTTGTCAACCTGGGGCTTGATGTTCTCCTTCTTGATGCCCGGTATCTTCTTCAGGCCGGCCATGTCGATTTCGTTGTCGAAGTGGCCGATGTTGCCGACGATGGCGCCGGCCTTCATCTTGCACATGTGCGCCGCGGTGATGACATCGCAGTTACCGGTGGTGGTGACGAAGATGTCGGCAGTGGAGAGGACGTCCTCGATCGTGGTGACCTGGTAGCCTTCCATTGCCGCCTGAAGCGCGCAGATGGGATCGATTTCGGTGACGATGACGCGGCAGCCTTGCCCGCGTAGCGCCTGGGCGCAGCCCTTGCCGACTTCGCCGAAGCCAAGCACAACCGCCGTCTTGCCGCCGATCATGACGTCGGTCGCGCGGTTGATGCCGTCCACCAGTGAATGGCGGCAGCCGTAGATGTTGTCAAACTTGCTCTTGGTGACGCTGTCGTTGACGTTGATGGCGGGGAAGCGAAGCGTTCCGTTTTCCTGCATCTGGTAGAGGCGGTGCACTCCGGTGGTGGTCTCTTCCGTCACGCCTTTGACTGTGTCCGCCAGGCGGGTCCATTTGCCCGGGTTTTCCGCCAATTCGGCGCGGATGACATCGAGAATAATGCCCCATTCCTCCGGGTCGCTGGCTTCGTTGAACGTCGGAATCTTGCCGGACTTCTCGAATTCGGCAGCCTTGTGTACCAGCAGGGTGGCGTCGCCGCCGTCGTCGAGAATCATGTTGGGGCCGTTGCCATCGGGCCAGGTGAGCATCTGAACGGTGCACCACCAATACTCTTCGAGCGTCTCGCCTTTCCACGCGAAAACCGGCACGCCCTGAGGATTTTCCGGCGTTCCCTTCGGACCGACCGCGACCGCGGCCGCGGCATGATCCTGTGTGGAGAAGATGTTGCAGCTTGCCCAGCGGACTTCGGCGCCAAGTTCCACGAGCGTCTCAATGAGTACGGCTGTCTGGATGGTCATGTGAAGCGAGCCGCTGATGCGGGCGCCTTTCAGCGGTTTCTTGCCGGCGTATTCCTTTCGGATTGCCATGAGGCCCGGCATTTCATGTTCAGCGAGAATGATTTCCTTGCGGCCGAAATCGGCGAGGGACAGATCGGCAACTTTGAAGTCCTGTGCAACGAGCGTGGTTGACATTACGGCAGTCTCCTGTTTCTGGTTATGGTCGAATGGTTGTGTCGGGGTTTGCCCGCGTTTCGAACTCCTGATCGGAACGCGTGGCCGTCAGTACGAAGAGCGGCGGCGAGTCAGGGAGTCCTTCCTGAGATGCCGCCGTCAGCAGTTTTCTGCATTGAATCCGCGTGCAGCCGATTGCGGCGAGGCGGCGTTGAAGGTCGTCCGAATCGAATCCCCACCAAAGATCCTTCATCCGTTCGTAGAAGTCCTGGTTTTCGTGCGCCTGCTGTTCGACGATCAGGACGCGCCCGCCGGGGCGCAGGATTCGGGCGATTTCCTGAAGCGCTTCGTCGGGACTGGCAACATGGTGCAGAACGAGCATTGCGATGGCCAGGTCGATCGATTTGGAATCGATCGGCAGCTGGGTTAGATCGCCCGCGCGAATCTCCACATTTCGGAATCCGGTCTGTGCGACGCGCTGTTGGGCACAGGTGCGCATTCCTTCCGCCGGCTCGACAGCGAGCACTGATTCGAAGTGCGTTGCAAGCGTGGGAAGCAGATGCCCGGTTCCGGTTCCGATGTCAGCGACGTGCCATTCACGTGGCAGCACTGAAATGAAAGCCTCCATTGCGAATGAGGGGCCGAAGGCTTCGGTACGAAGCTCGTCCCATCGGCGACCGATGCGATTGAAAAAACCGGGCCCTTCATTACCGCGCTGCCGGATCACACGTTCCAGTCGTTCGTGCATGGCAGCGGGAATCGGGCGATTTGCGAGCCAGTCCGTCAGGAGCGTTGCAAGTTGTTCGTCAGGCCGGGCCTTTGACTCGACTCTGGCGCGATTAATCGTGGAGTAGATGGACGTGACGCCGACCCGGCGGTCGTTGACGATGCCGGCGTCTCGAAGCGTCTTGAGTTGTCGTGAGACCGACGATTGCGGCATGCCAAGGATTTCGACGAGCTCTGACACATTCAGCTCTTCAATCAGCAGCAGTTGCACGATGCGCATTCGCGTCGTGTCGGACAGCGCGCGGAGCAGCTCGACCGGATCGAGGGGCTGCGCAGTTCCGTGTTGAGCCTGGTTGGAATCCATATATCCGGATATTAGCATGGAATGCGGATTGGGCAACTGGGCCCGAGGAGAAGAACACAAAAAACCGCGATATTACTTGACTTTACATTCTATGTAGTCAATACTATGGTATGCATAGTATTGGAGGCCAAGCATGCAATTTGAACGCGAACTCCTCAAGGGCGTACTCCCGCTGGCTGTTTTGAAACTTCTTCGCCATCGGGAAATGTACGGCTACGAACTCGTGAAGGAAGTCACGGAGCGGTCAGGCGGCATCCTGAAACTCGGACAGAGTACGCTCTATCCGCTCCTGTACAACCTCGAAGCGCAGGGACTGATCGAGTCGGAATGGCGTGAAGCTGACAGCGGCCGCGGTCGTAAATATTACCGCCTGACTGATGCGGGCACGAAACGACTCGATCGTGATCTGCTGCAGTGGGATGAACTGGTTCGCGGGATGGGCCGCTTGGTTGTAGGCGGCCTGCACTCGCGCCTTTCTACATTGTTGTCGTGATGAACATGCCGTCGTTCTTGGCAGAGAATGTCGCTGGTTCGGCATTGCCTTCGGCGCTGGCCGACCTCATTGAGCGCGTCGTCCGCGGAACGCGCCTGTGGCGGTCGGAGAAGCGGGACGTGCGCGCCGAACTAGAGAGCCATTTTCGCGAAGGTCTGGAAGAACTGGCCAGCGAGGGCCACAGCGAGGATGCGGCTGTTCAGATTTTGTGTGATCGATTTGGAAATCCTGACCTCACGGCGAAACTGATTCGCCGTGGTAAGAAACGAGGTAGACCCATGATTTTGAAGATTGCGGTTGCTGCGTCGATTGCGTCCCTGAGCGCGGTCGGTGCAGGTGCAACGTATATGGCAGTAATTACCTGGGGCAAACCGAGTCCTTCCATTGACTATCTGAAGCAACTGAACGAGCCGGTTGAGAAGGTCGCGGTCGATCAACGGGCGTGGACAGTGCTGGCTGACGCTTTGATCGCATTCAAGCCCATGCCCAACGACCTCGCGGCACTCGACCCCGCCTCGATGCAGCCGGGTGGTGCTGATTGGGCGGCGGTGCAGCGATGGATTGAGTCGAATCGGCCATTGCTTGCCTCATTTCGAGAGGCGGCCGGCAGGCCCTTTTACGGGTTTGTTTACGGCGGCAGCGATACAGCCGAGTTCCTTCAGAAGCTTTCGGAATCCCGCGCATTGAGCGAGGGGTCTGTGGATGCTGCGAGCGAATCAGACCCGCTTCAGCCGCCGCTGATCTCGATTCTTCTTCCTCATCTGTCCGAGATGCGAAAGGTCGCATGGTTCCTTGTGCTGGATTCTCGCGACCACGCCTTGCAGGGCCGACTGGCCGAGGCATGGGATTCGCTCGACGTCTCATTTCGAATGGGATTACAGCTCTTTGAAGGCCGGACGTTGATCGAGCAACTGGTCGGCGCGTCCGTGATTCGTTTGAGCTGTGAGGAGATTCGCCGCTTCGCAGGCGACCAAAGTGAAGGGATGTCGCCAGAACTCAGTGCTCGCATTGCCTCCAGCGGGGTGCTGAAGTGTCGTTCCGATGGCATTTCACCACATTATGATGGCGAGCTACTGAGCTTTCAGGACGTGGTGCAGTATGTTTTTACGGATGATGGAAACGGGAACGGCCGAATCATTCCGTCGCAGATCAAGCGGATTCGTTCGATACTCCAAGACGAAACGGCAGGAGAACCGAGAACCGGCATGGAGCGGGACGCTGAAATTCTTGCCATGGCGTCTCGTCATGCCGACCGAAGAGATACGCTGTTGAAATACGAGGAGCTGTGGCACGACATGGCCGGGTTCCGAGCGCTCCCGTTATACGATTCACGGCGGTCGGATGGCGATCGATTGCTAAACCGCTTTCTGAACAGCGAAGAGGTCGAACGATTCGAGTTGATCCGGTTACTGATGCCCAGTCTGAGTTACGCGGATCAAGTGATTCGCGAATCCGCAATGGAAGTGGCCGCGACGCGGGCGACCCTGTGGGTGGTGATTCGTCACAATGAAACCGGAACCTGGCCGAAATCGTGGGGCGAACTGTCCGATCTTCCTGGCGGCGAACCGGAGGATGCCTACGCTCCGGCATCTCTGCGGTATTCCATCGGTGAGGATGGCCGTCCCGTCATTTACAGTGTGTGGCGGAACGGCGTCGACGATGGGGGTTCAAGCGTATCGGTGGGGGATGCATCACGTCGCATCGCGTCTCAGACGCCCGCGGACCTGATCTACTTTCCCATGGCGCACCGTTGATGTCGGCGCGCACGCGTCGGCTCGTCCGCCGGCCGTTTTGAAGGCGACAAACGGTCCCACGGATTCAGGTCCGTGGGACTGTTTCATTGGTTGGCGGGTGTCCACTGCGCTTGACGACTGGACGGCGTGAATCACTCAGCGGACCGGTCACAATTTCGGACATTCGGTTTTCGGTCGTGCAGAGACTTCGATCGCTGATCGCTTGCGCGATTTCATTGTTCATGTGCATCGCGCCGGCACTTTTTTCGGCCGTATTCCATTGGCCGGTCCACGGTCCGGCCGTTCAAATCGCATGTTGCGATGAGACGGGACCTCCCCGATTCGACTTGCCCGAGAATGGGTCCATAGAATCGGTGCCATCGGGCCACTGTCTTGATGTGCCAACTTCGTTCAGCGAACCGATGCGGCCAAATTGGGGGACCGGGGGATGAAACCTCGCATCGACCTTCGTATCTGTATTGCCGGAGCGGCGTTGATTGTAGGTGCCACGACAGAGACACACGCGCAGGTAATCTATCGATTGAATTGCGGTGGTCCGGACTACGTCGATCCTTCTGGAAATCTGTGGTCATCCGACAACGGATCGGGACTATTCAATGTCGGCAAGACGCTGCCTTCTCCATTGTCTCCCATGATCGATATTGCCGGGACCGATCTCGATGTGCTGTATCGCACGGAGCGGTACGATCCGATCGAAGCGCCGAACATGCTCTACAGCTTTCCGGTCACACCAGGCTACTACCTTGTCAAGCTTCACTTCGCTGAAATCTACTGGAACAAGCCGAACAGGCGGAAGTTCGATGTGGTCATCCATGGCGAGCCGGTGCTCGTCAATTACGACATCGCTGATGGACTCGGAGCGTACGCGGCCGACGTGCGTCAGTTCGTCACGGAGGTGGTCGCCGGCGAATTGGAGATTGAATTTCTCCATGCCGATCCGATTCTGGACAACCCGAAAATTTCGGCAATCGAAATTGAGAAGATCAGCAACGCGCCGGTCATAACGGTTGTCAGTCCGCCACGTCTTCAAATCGCGCCGGACAGCAGGTGTTCGACGCCGCAGAATCGCGTGTCATTGACGGCGGTTGACCCGGATACGGACGGCAGCGGAATGAAGTGGACGCTGCGACGGGCTCCGAAGTTCGGCACGGCCGCATTCGTGGCTGGAATCAGCAATGGCACTGAGGTGGCTGTTTGCTACACGCCGCGCGCGGGGCAAGTCAGCGACGACAGTTTCGTCGTTCGAGTGGACGATCTTGATCCGAACGGCGGCGTCGCGGAGGTGACGATCCTCGTGAGTCTTGTCGATTCGATCGCACCTGACATCACCTGCCCGGAGAATGCGATCGTGTATGACGGCGATTCAATTGAACCAAATCGCACGGGTCAGCCGATCGTCAGCGATGCCTTCGATTCCGCTCCGATGGTCAGCTACTCGGATGAGAGCGAGCCGCGCGACTGCCCCGAAGTGGCGCGAATTCGACGTCAATGGACGGCGGTGGATGCCAGCGGCAATATCGCGATATGCACTCAGACAATCAAGGTTTTTTCGGCCGACTCCGACGACGATGGCACGCCTGATTGTGAGGACGCGTGTCCGGCGGACGAATACAAGATCGAGCCCGGCAGTTGCGGTTGTGGAAAGGACGATGCGGATCGAAATGCCGACGGCCAGCCGGACTGTACGCCGACTCGTCCAGGACGCCCCGTCGGCGATCCGAGCGACGGCGACGGCGTCGGCAATCCACCGGCTGATGAATGCTGCGGCGGCGGAATCGGCATCGTGACGCCATTCATGATGCTGGGCTTTCCGCGGCGACGAACCCGACGCCGCAAATAATCGGGCGAAACGTCCGCTTCCAATTTTCCTGGCGCTTTCGGCGAATTATCGAGTTACCACTTCCAAACTGCTGCGTCGCTTGACTTTGCACGCATGTGCGGGTTGATCCGCGCGGCGGCACGCCGAGCGAAACGATCAGCGGTTCCGAAAACACGTCACTGAGCGTCCCAGTATTCCAGATTTGTCCAGTCTGCCTACCCATTACAACCGACTGAATTCTAGATTTGTATCGCACCGGGGTCGCATCGGAGGCAGCCGCCCTGATCGGCCGTCGGACCAAACCGTGTGCAAGTATGAGCGTTGGAACTGCCGACATTGAGGCCGCGTTGGCGCCGTTGAGAGACGGTGTCGTCGCGCGCGCCTTGGGCGAACTGGATGAGAAACTCAAGGCATGGAGCATTCTGGCTTGTGCCTTGAACGAGAATCTTGTTGCGCGTGAGAAGGCGTTCGCGGCTGCATCGCCAGGCGAATCGGAAATCGCGGTCGGCGTGCCGAAGGACAAGGGCTCACGGAGTGCGGTGTTGTCACGGCTGACGGAGCCGGCACCGCTGACGAGTGAAGGGCCGGTTCAGACGAATGAAGTGCGGGGCGTGGCCGCGAAGTCGGATCTTGCGGTAGCCCCGGGGATTGCAGCTGAGTCGGAGGTGGCTGCCGCGCTTCCTGCATCAGCGCCGACGTCGGCCACGGGGGCGGGCGTCGAGGCCGTTGGAGACGGCCAATCGGGTGCCGGGCTGCAGGATGATGCCGCGTTATTGGCCGCACTGACGCCGGAACAGGCCGAAGCGATTAATGCAAGGTACGCTTTCTTCAAGGGCAGCAAGACGATACGCGAGTTGATCCAGGAGTTCGAGGACGAAGCGGACGATGAAGAATCGCTTTTGATGTCGCTGGATCCGGATGTGGCGAAGGCGGTTCGGGTCAAGTATCGGCTCTACAACGGACGGAAGACCCTGCGCGAGGTGATCGCGGAAGTCGAGGCGGCCGGAACGAAGCCGGTCGAGTCGGAAAAGAAATCGTGGTGGAGAAGATAGGCGATGAGCGCGACAGTGACCGACAAGTCAGCAAAGCAGGGCGTGGGGGCGCCGAACGTCGACGTTCGGCAGCTTGAAGCACTCAGTGGTGAAGTCATCGGCGCGATGCAGTCTCTGCGTGAATTGCTTGAGGCACGCGCGGAGACACTTGAGCACTGCCGCGCGGCATTGGAAGACCGTCATGCGAAGCTGGAAGCGGAGCGGGCATCGTTTCAGAAACAGGAAAACGACCTGATCGATACGCTTGAAAAGCGTGAGAAAGAGATCACGACGAGAGAGCAGAAGTGCACAGAACTGGAGCAGGAAATTGCCCGGCTCGGGGAGGCGCGTCACGCGGAGTCGCAGGAGCTTTCCAAGACCAAGGCGGAGCTGGAGGCAAAACTCAAGGCACTGGAGCTCGAACGATCGAAGTTCGGCGACACGGAAAAATCCATTTCGGAACAGCGTGCGAAGTTTGCCGCGGAGAAAGCTGAACTTGAGAAGCGCGCGGCGGCGATCACCGCCGACCGGGCGAAGCTCGATTCGGCGGTGAAGGAACTCGAAGCCAAGGCGGCTGAGCTTCAGCAGAAAGAGAAAACGCAGGAGGAAAGCCGAAAGGTTCTTTCACAGAACGATGCCGATCTGCGCAAGCTGCGGGACCAACTGAAGGAAGAGCAGGAATCTCTGGCGGCGGACCGCGAGGCGATGATCAAGGAAATGTCTCAGCGCAACACGCGCGAGGCGGAGTTGAATGCGCTGGCGGGATCCCTGAAGAATCGAACCCAGGAGCTTGAGAAGCGTGAGAGCGAACTGGCGGCGCTGAAGGCTGAAACCGATCGCAAGCTGGCGGAGCTGCAACAGGCTCAGGTCAACATCACGAATCTGCAGCAGCAGTTGAAGGATGAACTGAGCCGCGTTGTTGACACCAGGTCCGAGTTGTTGCCGACATACCAGGCACCGCCGGTCGCACCGGAGGCGAAGCAGCCCAGCGAGGCCGACAAGGCCGCGCGAGAATCGGTCGAGCGATTCCAGAAGCTGTGTCGCGATGCAAAGCGGCGGGCATTGGGGACGTGATCGTCGCGGCGCGAGGCCGGACGGGACTTGAAATGGCGCAGATGAAACGCGCACGGCGCATTGAGGACGTCGTTGCGGATCATCGCCGGGAAGCAATGGCAGGGACGGAAGTCGTCGTCGGGGGTGTTGAATGGCACTGCAACTATTTTCCAAGAAGCCGGTGGAGCCGAAGGTCAGGCCGCGCCCGAGGCCGCGCCTCGCGGAGCCGGACGCATTCATTCCGGCCGATCGGATCGAATTGCAGGCGGATCCGCTCCATCAGGCGATGCAACTGGAGCGCTACGCCTATCTGATCATCAATCGATCGGAGTTCAAGGAGCATCCCGATGTGGACAAGCTCTGTTTGCAGGCCTGCGAACGCATCGATGACTCATTTGCGCTCGTGCCCGAGGGATTCGCCACGATCCCGCGAACGCTTCACGATTCACCGGGCGCAGAGGAAGACACCTTTGAAACCACGCCGTTTCTACTCGGAAAGCACTGCGTTACCAACGCGCAGTATCAGAAGTTTGTCGAGGCCGGCGGGTACGAACAACTCGAGTTGTGGCCGAAGGAATTGTGGCCGCACCTGATCGACTTCAAGGACCTGACTGAATGTCCGGGTCCTCGGTATTGGCGTCATGGTCGACCGAGCAAGAAACTGATGGATCATCCGGTCGTGGGCGTGTGCCAGTTTGAAGCAGCGGCATACGCGCGCTGGGCCGGGTTTCGATTGCCGACGGAAGCCGAATGGCAGATGGCCGCGACGTGGCGAATTCGGAGCGTCGCCAACACGATGCGGCGCTATCCATGGGGCGACGCGCTTGACATCAATCGCTGCAACATCTGGGCGACCGGTCAGGGGCGCACGGTTCCGGTGGACGAGTATCAACCGGGCGCCGCTCCGAACGGCGTGCTTCAATTGATCGGAAATGTCTGGGAATGGACGGCGAGCGACTTTGAGGTCACCGATCATACCGGCGGACCGGTTGTGGGTGACATGCATATGGCAACGATCCGTGGTGGCGCATACGACACGTATTTCCAGATGCAGGCGACCAGCGTTTTTCGAACGGGGCTGGTGAGCCTGGCGCGGGCGCACAACGTCGGGTTTCGACTGGCCTGGAATCTGCGAGGCAATTGAGGCCGCCGGCGGGGCCGTCACGACAGGATTGAATCGCTGTAGGAGAAGCAAACGTGGCCAGGAATTCAAGCGTCCTCAGTGAAACAAAGTGTTTGATCTGCGGGCACGATAACGAACCGGACATGCTGCTCTGCGCGAGCTGCTATGCGCCGATGTCGATCGTGCAGGATGCCCGCGCGCAGGAGCGCGAGCCCAAAATCGTCTCGGTGATCGGCGAAAGCAACGTCGGAAAGACCGTGTATCTCGGGTTCCTGCTCGACATGCTCGCTCATCGAGCCGGAGCCTTCGAGGCGATTCCCAAGGGTGCGTACTCCGTCGACCTTCAGCAGAACGTCATCGGTCACCTCGCTCGACGGAGCTTTCCTCCGAAGACGCCGATGGAGGCCAACCAGTGGTATTGGGCGTATTATCAGGTGCGCCGCGAGGAGGCCGATGCGCCCTGGGTCGATCTGGTCATGCCGGACATGGCCGGCGAATCGTTGGCGGCAGAAGTCTCGACGCCGAAGACCTTTCGAGTCATCCACAGCCTTCTAAACAAGTCGAAGGGGCTGCTGCTTCTCGTTGACGCCGCGGCGGCGGCCAACGGTTCAAATCAACCGGACTTCTTCGCAATGAAGATGCTCAGTTACGTTGACAGCATGTTCGGCGGCAAGCACGAGGAGAAAATTGAAACGCCGGTCTCCATTGTTCTTTGCAAGGCGGATTACTGCCCGGAGTGCTTTGACGACCCGCGTTCCTTCGTCAAGGCCAATCTGAACCGCGTCTGGAATCTCTGCGAGAGCCGGTTTGCCAACGTGGAGTTCTTTGCGGCGAGCGTCGTCGGCTCGCTCGGATACGCGACTTCGCTTGAGGACGATACGGTCGCTCCCGTCCCGCTGCATACGGCTTTGCGAGGCGTTCTTGAACCTTTTGAATGGATCATTGATCAGCTATGAGCACGATGCCCACGAACGACAACATGGATGTGATAGCGGTTGATCAACTGGTGTTCACCTCGGTCCGTTCGCCGATGGGCGAAGGATACCGCGTTGTCGCCGCAAGTCCCGGCGTTCGCACCGAGGAGAAATCAGAAATCACTCGACGCGCGCCGTCGCACGGAAGTCTCACGTCGACAGCCGCCGACGCAATTGGAATGCTGACCTACCCGATGGCAACCGGCCGCTACGCAGTGGCGTACTCCTGTCACGCCGGGAAGGAACACACCGCGCGCGGAGGCGAGCGGGTTTACACGCATTTTGCACTGCTCGATTCAGATGCATATGCACGGTTCTATTTCAATCCGACGTCAGTGCACTCCGCGATCCGGCAGGCCATCGGCCAGGAACGAGTTCTGAAGGAGTTGTCCACCCTCCCGAAGCTGGAACTTTCGACGAGAAGCGGCAGGCCCGCGCGGGTGGAGCAGGTTTGTGGCGCGTTTGAGCAGGTGGTCGCAGCCGCTTTCAAAGCGAAACCGGCGGTGATATCGCATCATGGTGGATCATTCGAGGCGGTGATTCAGGTGATGGGAGCGCTTCCCGCAGCGGTCCGCAGGGAACTGGCCATCTCCTGTGGCGTCAAGTACGCGCCCTCGCGCCAGACATTGCTCTGTTTTGTCGAACGCGATCAAGGCGAGACCCAGCGCGCGCTGCGCGGCATGCCGGTCGTTCTGGTGGACGCGGATCGCGCGGGCGCGCCGGTGCCGGCGCGACCAGGCGGAACATCGGGACTGGAATCGTGGATCAGCTTCGCCCGGAAGTGCCTGACGAGCGATCGAGTTGTCGATCTGGCTTGGATGTGCGCCAGGTTGGACAGCGAAGTGACTGCCGAGCGGCTGGCGAGGCTTGCGGCGCTGCATGCCGACACAGAACTTCTCGCGACGGCGAACGAGGCAACACTTGACCGCTTGTCCGCCAGATGGATGTCGCTCGACGCCCACTACGATCCCGAATTGACGATGATCCGCGGGTTTGTTCGCGCGGCGCAGGATCGATCCAATCAATTGAAGGCTGAAGCGCCCGGACTTCAGACGGCCGGAAGCGGTCGAGGCGCCTGAACTTCAAGCACGCCAAACACGGACGCGATCATCTCATCGCTTCCATGAGGCGGCGGGCTTCGGCGAGTGCGACGTCGCGCGCGACAATCTGCTCATTGAGCTGGAGCTCATAGAGAGCGTCCAGAATGCGCTTGAATGCCGGGCCGGGTGTCAATCCCATGTCCTTAAGATCGTCGCCGGTCACGAGCGCAGGCGGGGCAACTGCGTCCGCTTGGATTGCTGCCGCACGTTGCTGAACATCGAGGACGCCGGACGTCGGAAAATCTGTCAGGCTTTGTCGTGCCGTCCAGAGGTCGATCAACGCAGGAAACATCGCGTGGGCACGCAGCCGCTTAATGTCGGCCAACGTGAGCCGAGTCGGATCGTCGGCATCGTGCTGGTGGGCGTGTAGCCAGCGGACGGTCGCGATCGTGTGATTGCTGCATCGAAGCGCCTCCAACGCCTCGACGGCTGCGTCGGTTGACATATCGCCGAGCAGGGCCGCCATCGAAAGCTCGAATCCCGACGTCGAAGGCAATGCGGCCAATCGGCGAATGGCGGAATCGAACGTCGGAGAGAGCGATTCGGCTCCTGCCCAGAGATGACCGAGCAGGCCGGATCGGTTAATCAGGCCGGCCGCATCGGCGCGATGTTCGTTGGTGAGGATTGTATCGAGTTCCATTCGAATTCGTTCAGGGCTGATTCGCCGGATCTCTCCCGCGTGCCGGCCGATAGCGTCCCAGGTTTCCGGTTCGATCTCAAACCGCAGTCGCGATGCGAACCGGATTGCTCGAAGCAGCCGCAGGTGATCCTCGGAAAACCGCCGATCCGGCTCTCCGATCGCGCGAATCAATCGCGCTGCGATGTCCGATCGTCCACCGACATAATCGATGAACTGGCCGCCGATCGGGTCATGAAACATGCCGTTGATCGTGAAGTCCCGTCTCTGGGCGTCCTGCTCCGGGGTGCTGAATGCAACCGCGACGGGATGTCGCCCGTCAGCATAATCCAGATCGGTCCGGAAGGTCGCGACTTCGATCGACCAGCCTTTCATTCGCACGAGCACGACGCCGAATTGTGCGCCGACGCGCTGCGTTCGATGGAACAGGGCGCACACCTGGTCGGGTGTCGCGGATGTGGCCACATCGTAGTCTTTCGGAACCAGCCCCATGACCAGATCGCGCACGCACCCGCCCGCAAAGTATGTGGTATGCCCCGCTGCCTGCAGCAATCGGACGACGCGATCGGCCGCGACCTTCGGATCGCCCGGCGACTGACCGCGATCCCGCTCTGGCTGGTGTGGCGCGGTCATCAGGTGTCCTCAAGGCCGCCTTGCTCAAACAGGGTGATGGTATTGGACCCCCATGTGCGCCGGTCCGTTTGATGCCATCCGTTCGGCAGTCGGTCCGGCAGCCGGCATTGTTCATCGTGTCGCCACAGCACGAGCGCGTCCGGCTCCGTTGGAATCTGCACTCCGATTCTCGCAGCCACCCGCCCCATGATCGAATCAACCGAGACATCCTCGCTGAACCGATAGGGCGGATCAACAAAAACGATCGAGTAGCCACGGCCGTTGACGCGCTTCAGCGTGATCGATTCGGCCGGCCTGTTCACGATTTCGAATTGGGAAGTGATTTTCAGAGCGGTGAGATTGGCTCTCAGGCATTTCAGTGCGGCAGGGTCCCGTTCCACAAATGTGCAATATGCCGCGCCGCGCGAGAGTGATTCGATACCCTGACTGCCTCCGCCGCAAAACAGATCGCACACGTTGATCGGCGGCAAATGGCCGGGCAGCAGCAGCCGTGAACCGAGCCAGTCAAAAAGCGCGCCCTTCACCCGATCGAGAATCGGCCTGGTCGACTCCCCCGAAGGCGTCGTAAGAGTGCGGCCGCGGTATGTTCCGGCGATGACTCGCATGGTTGTTTCCGCAGGTTTCCGCCGGTTCATGGCATGCATCGAGCGGGCGGCTGCTTTGAGGCGATAATATAAGCGAATCGTGGTGTATTCGAGTGGATCGTTTCTCGCTTGAATCGACTGAGGGTGTTTGACGCTGTTCAGCCTGATTCCTAGAATCGCGCCGTCAGTCGCGCGGGAATCGTTCCCCGCGGATTTTCTAACAAAGTTGGCAATCCATGTCGATTCAGGCCGTCAAAGGAACTCGAGACCTCTATCCAGAACAATATGCGCCAATCCAGCACATCTTCGATGTCTGGCGGAATGTCTCATTGAGACATGGCTTTGATGAATTCGAGGGGCCGACGCTGGAGTATCTCGAGTTGTATCGCGAGAAGAGCGGCGACGAACTCGTCGGCCAGCTCTTCACGCTGACCGATGCCGGCGGTCGCGAGTTGGCCCTTCGGCCGGAAATGACGCCGACGCTGGCCCGCATGGTCGCTGCGAAGATCAACGCCCTCGCGAAACCGATCAAATGGTTCTGTATGCCACGGCTCTTCCGGGGAGAAAACGTACAGCGTGGCCGGCTGAGAGAGTTCTACCAGTGGAACGTGGATGTCATCGGAACGGCCGACGTGATCGCCGATGCCGAGTGCATTCTGGTCGGAGTCGAGGCGCTTCGCGAGTTGGGCCTCAAGACCGATGATTTCATGGTGCACATCAGCAATCGGCGACTGATTGCATCGATGCTCACTGCTTGCGGGATCGCCCCGAAGGGGCACGGCGGCGCATACGCCATTCTGGACAAAGCCGGAAAAATCCCGGAAGCGGAACTGGCCCGACGGTGGGGCGAGCGCTACGAGTCGAGCCTCCGGTTTGCCGAACTCATGGATTTGCTCCGGTGTGAACGGCTTGACGACCTGAGAAGCTCGATCGGGCGTGTCGGGACCGCGACGGCCGAATTGGACGACGCGTTGGCCGAAACCGATCGGCTGTTTTCGTTGATCGAAAATTTCGGCATCAGTGAGTTTTGCAGATTGAACCTGCGCGTTGTTCGAGGTCTCGCTTATTACACCGGACCGGTATTCGAGTTCTTCGATCGCGCGGAGAGCGAACGCGCGATCTGTGGCGGCGGCCGCTATGACGACCTGCTCGGCAAGCTTGGTAAATCGAGGGAGCCGGCGGTTGGATTCGGAATGGGGGATGTTGTTTTGCGGTTGATGCTCGAGGATCGCGGCCTGCTGGGCAATTCGCGAAAGGCATCATCGATTTTTGTTGCGGATGCCGTGGGCGGTCTGCGCGATCGCCTGTATTCGGTCGTCGCCTCGCTCCGCCGCGCCGGGTACTACGCGGAATTCAGCTATCAACAGCAGAACGTCGGCAAACAGCTCAAGGCCGCTGACAAACGGGGTTGCCGCCTGGTCATCATACTCGGGGACGAGACTCGCGATCGCAGCGTGGTTCAGATCAAGAACATGAAAGCCGGCGACAGCCGCGAGGTTTCATTGGATCTACTGCTGACAAATCCGTTCGATTGCATCGGCAGGCCGGATGCCGTCTGATCCTTAATGGGGTGACGGGCTTGCGGCATCGTTGTCAGCTTGTTGAAATAGGGCCGGGTTGGTCAGGCTGAAATTCCTTGTCAATGGGCCCGCCGCATGACGACAGTCCGGCGCAGTCATTACGAAACGGCATTCGAAGCATATCTTTCGCGTCGCGGCACGCCGTGCGTCGCAATCGAAGACGTCAAACACATCGCAAAATCCAGGTCGGGCGCGAAGATTTTTGATTACATCGTGTATCCGACCGGCGGTCCGGCTTGCCTTGTGGATGTCAAAGGACGCAAAACCGCGCGCGGCGGAGGCGACGGGGATGTTCGCCAGAAATCGTGGGTCACGAAGGCGGACCTGGAGGGGCTACGAATCTGGCGGGAAGTTTTTGGGTCTGAGTACGTCGCCATGTTCGCTTTTGTGTACTGGCTCACCGGCGACGAGCCGCTATTCCCGCCGGATGGCGACGAGACTTTTGTCTTCGCGGGCCGAAGGTACAGTTTCTGGCTGGTCTCACTTGACGATTACGAATCACACCATCAGAACAGGTCTGCCCGGTGGAAGACGGTCTGGGTGCCGACGGCTGCATTCAGGAAGCTCAGCCAACGCCTCGAAATCCTCTGGCCATCCGCGCCATGCTGAACGACGGTCGTCGGGAATATGATCGGACGTGACCATTGATCAGACGAGTGGCCGAGTGGCGAAGACGGCAATTTGCGTCGCGGCGGGTGATTACGCTAGGATAACCAGACTGGACGGTCGGAAGCGAACAGACGTAATCGAGGAGCGGCGCAGGTGGTTCGAATAGTCTTGACGATCATCGGAACGGTGCTTGCTGTGGCGGGGACAGCGTTTGCGCAGGCTGTGACCGAAGGCGCGAACATCGCTCCGGACAACATTGAGCCGCTCCCCTACGCTCGACCGCTGATCGAGTACGCGTGCGCAATCCTTTTTCTGCTGCTCGCGATGGGCATCGGTTTCATGCCGAGTCGTCGCGTCAAGGACGCTTGATCCAGTCGCCGGACTGCCGACCGCGGATTGCTCGCATTGGAGTTGCCGCGGACCGGTGTCGGCATCGGGACCGTTTCCGGCCGATTCGGTCACGGCATTGCCGTTTCGATGTCCACGAACATGTCCGATGTCTTCTCGCCCAGCGCCGAGATCGCGGTGATACACACGACAATGATTAATGCCAGCATCACGGCATATTCCGTTGCCGTTGCGCCCGATTCGTCCGTGAGGAATGCGCCCATCCGTGACACGAAATGTTTCATGACGTTCCCCTCACCAAGTTGTCAAATTATGACCGTGCCGTTTGGCAAACTTCGCTGACCGATCGTCGCGATCGGGTCATTGAGCGCTGTGCAAGACCATCGGTTTTCGGGGGATTGCCGCAGTCCAGTGCGTCCTTCCGCCGGCCTTGTCGCGGACGCATCGCGCCCGCTGTCGATAGCATCTCGCCGTATTTAGAACATACGATTCGAATGCGACAGAGTCGCACCGTCGATCGGTGACACCCGCGGTTCGCGGACGTCGATGCCGCGAGATTGATCCGGAAGTGGAGAGGAATTCCGCCACATGGCGGGCCGGCTCCTTGAATTCGACCCGATTTCGCCCTATAAATGAAGCGCTTTCTGGTGTGGATTTCGGCCCGATGCGATCCATTCGATCCGCCCCCCAGCCGGACGCATCATTCCTGAATGAGGAGGCTGACCGATGTCGAAGCGTGGTTTGATCGTGCTGCTCGTCGGGCTGAATTTGACGCTGGCGGCCGCACTGATTCTAACAGGGTGGCAGCCGCCGGCCGCGATGGCTCAGGCCGCTCCGCTCGGTCAGAATTACTCAATCGTTGCCGGCGAAGTTCGCAACGGAATGGACGGTCTCTACGTGCTGGATCTCGCATTGCGACGACTGCATGTGTTCATTCCCAATCGCGATCAGAACAATCGCCGGTTGTTTCACGTCGGTTTTCGAGATCTTCAGCGTGATTTCCGCGGCAAGTAATCGGCTCCGGAGGGCCGTGTCTCATGAACGACAACAAAAACTTCATCATCGGCGTGCTTTCGATCACCGCGGTGATCCTCTTCGTCGGCCTGTTTGTCGTCACTTCGGTAGGCCCTCATCCGGCGTTGGCGTTTGGCCAGATTGATCGAGGCGGCGACTACATCCTCGTCACCGGCCAATTCACGGAGAATACCGAACTGGTTTATGTCGTGGATGCCGCAGCGAAACGCATGAATGCATACAGTTACGAAACGACGACGCGCGATTTTGTTCTGTGGGACACCGTCGATCTCTCGCGGATCGGCGCTCCCGCGGGACGCTAGTTCGACTGTTCAGGCAGCGCGTCATGGTTCGCATCGACACGGTGTTTTCGGTCCGGCGTGCGGTCAAAGTCCTTCGCTGTTCCGCGATTCCTTGAACGGATCATACTCCAGGCGTATTGTGAAAAGCTTCGCTGGATCGATGGTAACGCGGGTTGCGTTCAGATCGATCATCGCGGGCGCAAGTGCCGCTCTGACCTTCTCGATGTGGTTGGGGATGTTCAGCCCCATGAAGACCGGTGGCAAGCCTGCGAACGTCTCGACACAGTCGACGAAGACTTGTCTGGCCCCGACTGCGCGGCCGCTTTGTAACAGGACCATGCACACGGCGCTGCGGATCAGCGCGCGATAGAACTGTTCTCGTCGGCGATCCTGCACCTGGCTCCATGCTTCTTCCCAGATATCGTGTGCCTCGAAGTAGTCTTGCTCATTGTATCGGAGGAGGCCCTCATGAAAGAGGCGGCGTTCCTCTGCGGGGTCAAAGGCGAATTTCGACATGATGTGATTGTACTCGGTGCGTCGGGTCAGGCCGATGGTGCCAAGTAGAACCGGATCGAGCATGTGACACCGACTTGAGCGTATGAAATCGCAAAAAAAAACGGGTGAGTGCGAATCGCACCCACCCGTGGACAGTCTCTTTTTCGGCGAAATCGGCCGCTTGTGCAGCTCGCCCTTCGCCGTTCGATGTTGATCAGCGTCGGCGCCGGATCAGGCTGACTGCTCCGAATGCGAGCAAAGTCAATGTGGCCGGCTCAGGCACAACCACAAAGCGGTTGTAGTTGTCGTAGCCCGGTGAACCAACGGTACCGCCGAACTGGCCGTCGCCGAATCCGGGGTTTCCATTGTTCTGCAGATTGGGATTTGCGGGAATCGACTCATTTGAGAGGTATCCGCTGTCCGAGGTATAGCCAGCGAAGAAGTTGAATGCGTCGGTAATTCCGAGCGAGGCAAGCGGAATCGAATACTCGCGGAACCCCGTGCCGTTGTTGTTGAACGTGCCATCGAAATCGACGAAATCGAGATGAAACGGCGTGTTTCCGGCATTGAGTCCGAATGTCACGATGCCGAAATTGCCGATGACGATGGAGCAGTCCGCAAGGAAGCCAGCGGGATAGGCATCGTCAGTCGCGTTGGCGTGCTGGGATGCAGCGCGACGTCCGCCATCGCCCTGGTCGTCCATCGTGGCATCGGTCTGTCCGCCGGCCTTGGAATCGATCTGAATGAAAACCAGGTCGTTGAGATCCGCACCAACCTGCAAGCCCAAATAAAGGTTTGTGGCGTCCGAGTTGAAGTAGATGGTTCCGCTACCAAGCGTTCCGCCGAAGCCGCCGCCGGCACCACCGTAGCTGTAGGAATTACCAGGGCCGTATTCATTCGGACTGAGTACTCCGTCAACAGTCGCGCCGCCGGGCGTTGTATCGACCCGCGTGTCGACCAAGCCCGCGAGCGCCTGCGAACTTCCGAACGCGAGCGCCGCCGTCAACATCAGGACTCTTCTAAACATGCAAGTTGCTCCTTTCGATTCCCAAAGACCTCGCTCGACGTTCGCCGTACCTTAACCGGTATGCTTCGAACGTCCGTGCGAATTCCCTTCCGATTGCACTGAAGTGTGGGCCCACACTCCCACTAGTAAAACATTTTAACAAAGCGTTTTTTGCGATACAAGCGTCTAGTGCATGAGGAATTGTCCGCTTTCTCGAGTATCGGGGATGGGGCTTGGTGCGAGGGGGGCTCGGCAGCGATCAGCGTCCGTCGAACCGAAAGGAAGGGTTTGAGTGGTCGGCTTGGGTTCGGATTTCAGCTTCGAGGGTTGTGGTTGGTCTGGCGGGCCGGCTGTAAGGGTTGCGGAGCGAATCGCACCGAACCGACTTCAAACGGCGTCCCGGGTCCTAATTGTCGGGGAATGGGGCGCGGCGTTGTAGCTTTCGCTGCCGGGCGGGCATCATCGGGGTCTAAAGGTCGGTGGCACCATCGGCGTCTAAGTGTCGGTTTTCCTTGACCTTCGATCGGGGCCGACTAAGCTGCCCATATGCACAAGACAATCCCTGAAGATATCGACGCTTTGGAAACGCAGGAGTGGGTAGACTCGTTTCGCGACGTGGTGGAACTGGATGGACCGCAGCGCGGCCAGTTTCTGCTATCGAAAATTCGCGACTATGCGCGGTCGGCCGGCCTGCCGTTTCCAGTCAATGCCAGCACGCCCTATGTGAACACGATCCCACGGGACCGCCAGCCACCGTATCCTGGAGACCGCGCGATCGAGCGGCGGTTGAAGAGCTACATTCGCTGGAATGCAATGGCGCTGGTTGTCCGATCTAACCGGCGATCACCGGGCATCGGCGGTCATATTTCCACGTTTGCCAGTTGCGCGACGCTATTTCACGTCGGAATGAATCACTTTTTTCGCCCCCATACGAAGGAGCGCAGCGGCGACCAGATTCTTTTTCAGGGTCATGCGTCGCCCGGCATTTATGCACGATCCTACCTTCAAGGTCGGCTTTCGACGCAGCAAATGCACAACTTTCGACGCGAGTTGGCGGCGGGCGGTGGCTTGAGTAGTTATCCGCACCCGTGGTTGATGCCTGATTTCTGGGAGTTTCCGACGGTCTCGATGGGATTGGCGTCGATCACGGCGATCTATCAGGCGCGATTCAACCGGTATCTTCTCAATCGAGGGATGGCGGATACCAGCCACTGCCGCGTCTGGGCATTTCTGGGTGACGGTGAAATGGACGAGCCGGAAAGTCTGGGTGCCATCACGTTGGCATCTCGGGAGCGGCTGGATAATCTGACGTTCGTCATTAACTGCAATCTGCAGCGACTCGACGGGCCGGTTCGCGGAAACGGCAGCATTATTCAGGAATTGGAGGCCGCTTTCGCGGGCGCGGGGTGGAATGTCGTCAAAGTGCTGACCGGCGAGGACTGGGATCCGCTGTTCGATGCGGATACGGATGGCGCGTTGCCTGCACGCATGGCGGCCGTTGTGGACGGGGAGTGGCAGAAGTACACAGTTGAGACCGGGGCCTACATCCGCGAGCACTTTTTCGGCAAGGATCCGCGGTTGACGAAGCTTGTTGAGCATCTGAGCGACAAGCAACTCGAGAAACTTCGGCTGGGGGGGCACGATCCGGAAAAGGTGTATGCCGCGTACCGGGCGGCTGTCGAGCATTCAGGTCAGCCGACCGTCATCCTGGCTCGCACAATCAAGGGATATGGCCTGGGCGAAGCCGGAGAAGGCAAGAACATCACTCATCAGCAGAAGAAGCTGAACGATGAAGAATTGCGCGACTTCCGGGATCGGTTTGAGATTCCGATTTCTGACAAGGAATTGCGGGATGCGCCTTTCTATCGACCGCCGCAGGACAGCCCGGAGCATCGGTATCTGATGGAAGTGACGGCAGCACGCGGCGGACCGGTGCCCAGTCGCCTGGTTCGAGCGCAGCCACTGGAGACCGTGCCGGCGAAGCTGTTTGACGAATTCCGAGAGGGCAGCGGTGATCGCGAAGTTTCGACGACGATGGTCTTCGTGCGGCTACTCACGAAGCTGCTGGCGGATAAGCAGATCGGTCGAAACATCGTGCCGATCATTCCGGATGAAGCTCGAACCTTCGGCATGGAGACGCTGTTTCAGAAGTACGGCATCTATGCCCACGCCGGACAGAAGTACGAACCGGTCGATTCGCATACGCTGCTGCGCTACCGGGAGGAACGTGACGGCCAGATTCTGGAGGAGGGCATTACGGAAGCGGGATCCATGGCGTCTTTCGCGGCTGCCGGATCGGCCTACTCGACGCACGGCGTCAACATGATTCCGTTTTACACGTTCTATTCGATGTTCGGTTTTCAGCGCGTGGGAGACAGCATCTGGGCCTGCGGCGATCAGCGATGTCGCGGATTTCTGATGGGCGCGACCGCCGGGCGAACGACGTTGGCCGGCGAGGGCTTACAGCATCAGGACGGCAACAGCCATCTGATGGCTACGCTCGTTCCCAATCTGCTGGCGTACGATCCTGCATTTTCGTACGAGCTATCGATCATCATCCAGGAAGGCATCCGCCGCATGTTCAATCGATGCGACGACGTCTTCTACTATATCACCATCGGTAACGAGCCTTATGCCATGCCAAAGATGCCTGAGACGGCGACCGCCGAAGGCATCCTCAAGGGTGTGTATCGCTTTTCGCAGGGCGAGCGGAAACGGAACTGGCCGCGGGTTCATCTGCTGGGCAGCAGCGCGATACTGCGGGAGGCCATCCGTGCCCAGGCGATGCTGTCGGAGCGATTCAAGATCAGTGCCGAGGTCTGGAGTGTGACGAGTTATCAGCAGTTGCGGCGCGACGCGCTGATGACTGAACGCTGGAATCGGCTGCATCCGATGGAAACTCCGAAGAAGTGCTACTTCGAGCAGCAGTTTGCGAATGAAGAATATCCGATCGTTGCGGCGTCGGATTATGTCAAGCTCGTGGCCGATCAGATGGCGCGTTTTGCGCCGGCCGAGTTCGTGGCGCTGGGCACCGACGGTTTCGGGCGGAGCGAGGCGCGCGAAGACTTGCGACGATTTTTCGAGGTGGATGCGGAGTCGATCGTTATCGCGACGCTCGATGTGCTTGCCAGGCGGGGCGAAGTTGCTCGCTCGGTCATCGCGGACGCAATCAAGGAATTCGGCATCGATGTCGATCGGGTGGATCCCTCGCGTGCCTGATGTCTCGACCAACAGAATCAGGTAGGGGCATCGAATGGGAATTCGGCAGGTACCGCCGATTGGTACTTCGGGTCGGCAGGGTTGCCGCAGTCAGCATTGTGATCGTGTGCGTGCTTTCGGGCTGCCGGCGATCGGAGCAAGCTGGATCGGCTGAATCGGCCTCCGCCAGGAATTCCATCGATTCAATTTCAACGCAGCCTGCCCACCTCGAAAACGGCACCCGGCCGGAGGTTGATGAAGCTGCATTAACCCGGCTGTTCGAAGCGAGACGGCGGGTCTATGCGGATGTGGATCGCATCTTTGAGCGGGCGGATTTCTATCGGCCTGATGAGTCCAGCGCACCGGCGGAACTGATTCAGCTTTGTCCGCTGATTGTCCAGGAGGTGCGCGATGACGACGGATCTGATCGCCGCCTGAGGATCGTCGGCCCGGTCAATCCGGACACGGCGAGCGCGCGATGGGATGCGGCGCACGCGACTGTTTTTTTCGACGAGTCGGAAATCCGGATCGTCGGCCGACGGCATCGCCGGATTCGCTATGCCTGGCGGATCGAGACGACGTCGCCCGGGGAAGCAGATGTCGGCGAGGTGGATGTTGAATCGGACGCAGGGACCTGGCGCGGCTTCGAGATGGTGCTCGGCTCTGATATGTTCCCGGCGATCTATTCATTGCTGCCGGAGACTTCGGAGCCTTCGCCGCTGCGCACTATCTTCGTAGCGAGCTCGATCGAGAAATCAGCGATGGCGTCTTTCGGGGAGGCGCTCGAAGGCCGACATGCCGTTGTCGAGCCAGACGTCAGCGATCATCCCGATGTGGTGGTGGCGCGCGTGCTCGATGACGGACCGATGCCGATGGGACCGTTCGCATATGCAGCGGCCGAGAATGGCGCGATTACGACACTACTGTGCCGGTGCATGCCGTCCCAGGTCCGCGATTTTTCAGGAAACACGACGTACCGTCTTCAACATGCGCCGGCGACAATTTCCGCAGTCTGGCGCGGGCACGCCCCGGGCCATGATACCGAGGCGTGGGCTTCTCTTCGCATTCCGCCGCAGTTCTGAAACCGATGCGGTTTCGGGATGCACTTTACCAATAAAAAGCGGCACGGTGTGTGTCGGTTTCGGGCGCGGCGTAAATCTCCACTGAATCCAATTTGAGTCGGGGTTATTCAGAGCCGAATTAGTGTCTGTGCGCGGCGAAGCGCCGGCGGTGTGCCGCGTTGCCGACATTCACACACTTGGGTGCATCGGGAGAGCGAGATCCATATGGACGTCAAGTTCATCAACGCCTTCGTCGGCTCAATCGTTAATGTCTTCAAGACGATGCTTGCCACGGACGTTCGCGTCGGCAAGCCGCAGATGAAGGAGGCCGAGATGGTCTCCGCGGAAGTGTCCGGCATTATCGGATTGTCGGGCGAGGTGCAGGGCAGTGTTGTGTTGAGCTTCAATGGCGACGTCGCCAGCCGGATTGCATCCAAATTCGCCGGGACGGAAATGACGATGGAATCTCCCGATTTCTCGGATGCCATCGGCGAGTTGGCGAACATGGTCGCCGGCAATGCGAAGAAGGACTTTGTCGGCTATGAGGCGAGCATTTCGCTCCCCAGCGTCATCCTCGGGGCAGGTCACAAGGTGATGTCCTCGAAGGCGCGGCCGTTTCTCGTAATTCCTTGTGACACGACGCTGGGTCGTTTCAACGTGGAAGTGGCGATTGTGGCAGTCAAGAAGCCGGTCATGGCAGGAGTTTGACGCATGAGCCTGAAGATACTACTTGTGGATGACTCAAGAACGATTCGAAACATCCAGAAGAACACGCTGAAGATGCTCGGTCATACCGACGTGACCGAAGCCGCCGACGGCATCGAGGCGCTCGCATGCATCGCCAAGCATCGCCCCGATCTCATGCTTGTTGACTGGAACATGCCGAATATGGACGGCATTACGCTGATCAAGAAGGTCCGCGAAAGCGACAAGAAACTTCCGATCATCATGGTGACGACCGAGGCGGAAAAGTCTCGCGTTCTTGAGGCGCTGAAGGCCGGCGTGAATAACTACGTGGTTAAGCCTTTCACGGCCGAGACACTTTCGGAAAAGATCGCCCAGACCATGGCAAAGTTTGCGCCGGCGCCTGCGGCCTCGGCGAACTGACGGCGTTTCCAGCGAATCATTCCACGAGTGATCGCGGTCCAACATGAAAGCCCGTGCCGCGCGAGAAAAATCGGCGCAGCACGGGCTTTTCGATTTCTGTCGAGTCGCGGTGATGCGGACAGTCGCGGGCGTCAATCATTCGTCATCGGATGAGTCTTCATCGGCGTCATCCGAGTCGTCGGAATCGGAATCATCATCCGAATCCTCATCCTCGTCTTCCCCATCGGCCTCAGCAGATTTCTTCGCTGATTTTTTT
This sequence comes from Phycisphaerae bacterium, assembly GCA_019636475.1. Taxonomy (NCBI): domain Bacteria; kingdom Pseudomonadati; phylum Planctomycetota; class Phycisphaerae; species Phycisphaerae bacterium. The sequence continues at coordinate 207,406 of JAHBXN010000007.1, read as the reverse complement.
TCGGAAGAAGCATCGTTCTTGGAAGCGGATTTTCCGGCCTTCTCTTTGATTGCATCATATTCAGAGAGTGCAAACTTCGCGGACTTGGTATTGGGGTATTTGTCGATGATCCGCTTGTAGTACTTCACGGAGTCGGCAGGATCGCCGTATTGGGCGAGGGCCCTTGCGCATCGGAGCCACTTGTCGGCCTGACGTTCTTCCTTGGCCGATTTGATCTTCTCCATGATGCTGCTGTTGCCCTTCATTTTCTTGAGCTTCTCTTTGGCGGTCTTACCCTCCTTGGTTTCGGAGTAGTCCTTTGAGAGCTGCTCATAGGCTTTCATGGCGCCTTCGTAGTCGCGTTTCTGGTAGAGCTTGTCGGCTTTGGTGGCGAGTGATTTTGCAGAACCGGAGACGAGAAAACTCTTACCCTTGGCGGGCGTTTCCTTCACGATCTTGGCAAGCGGTTCGTCGATGGTGGCGGGATGTCCTTTCCACACGACATTTCCGTCCGGATCGATGATAAACGAGGTTGGATACCCATCGATCCCGAACGCGTCGCGCGTGGTTTCGCCGCCGGCGGCGACGACATAATTCATCTTGCGAGAGCCAAGGAATTTGGAGACCGTGGCAGTCGGTTCGTATGAGACGGCCAAGAGAACGACGCCGTCTTTCTTATATTTTGCCTGCATTTCATTGAGATGCGGAATACTCGCGATGCACGGACCGCACCAGGTGGCCCAGAACTCGACGACGACGATCTGACCTTTCAAGTCTGCCTTCGTAACGCTCTTCTTCCCCTTGGGAAGATTGTACCATTTGTCGACGGTGATCTCCGGCGCCTTGTCGCCGATGTTAACGTCGGCGCGAGCCGGCTCGAAAGTTACGAACAAGAGGCAGATAATCGGCAGAATTCGTTTGATCATGGCAGTCGTTTCTCCAATACAGGAACTGAGAATTCGCCACAGTTTTCAGGATCAGCCCACGAAATTGCATAAAGAATGGCCGTGTGGCCGCGACACGACACCGAACATGCGGCCCGAACGGACCATTGCCGTACGCCCTGTGGGCATAATGATAAAGTACGACAGGCCATCAATCAATCCACAAGCGAAAAAGCTGCCCGAACCATCGCCCGGGAGAAAAGGCTGGCTTCGACGGGCTCAATTCGGCAGGACGGGCATTTATTTGGTCTTGTCGCCCCCGGATTTCAAGCAGCATTGCTTGTACTTTTTGCCGCTACCGCAGGGGCACGGATCGTTTCGACCGATGTCTGCACCGTTCTTGCGAATCGGCTCGACGGGTGGAGGAAGGGGTTCTTCGTCCTCGCCGGGCCGGGTCTTGCGGGCCTGGGCCTCGGCTTCTCGTCGCCGTTCGTAGTGCCGTTCGAATTTGTCGCCTGTACTCACGGTCAAGTGCCTCCCGAATTGAATGGCTGATGCAACTTGATTTCTACCGCGCCCAGCCTGGATTCGACAGCCGGGGGGCATCCCCGGCATGCTCCGAAGTTCGTTATCGTTCGAAGATGTTGGAAATGCCGCCCAGCACCGAACCCTGGTCCTTCTTTGTTGCATATGTGCCGACGATCCGCCCCGCAAGTCGCGAGAAGGGCAGAGACTGTAGCCAAACCGACCCGGGGCCGCGAAGGCTGGCGAGAAAGATGCCTTCTCCGCCGAAGAGCGTGGTTTTGATTCCACCGGCGCTGGTGATGTCATATTGCACGCTGGGTTGAAAAGCCACCAGGCAGCCGGTATCGACGCGCAGCTCCTCTCCGGGGCCGAGGTTGCGCCGTACAATGGTTCCGCCGGCATGAACGAAGCCGATGCCGTCGCCCTTGAGTCGCTGCAAAATAAACCCTTCCCCGCCGAACAAGGCGACACCGATCTTCTTCTGGAACGCAATGTCTATTTGCACGCCGCGTGCCGCGCAGAGGAAGGCGTTCTTCTGGCAGAGGATTTCTCCGCCAAGCTGATCGAGGTGCATCGGGACAATTTTTCCGGGATAGGGCGACGCGAAAGCGACTTTTTCGCGGCGATTGCTCATTGCGCCAAAGGTTGTGAGAAACAGGCTTTCGCCGGTGACCATTCGTTTGCCGGCGTCAAAAAGCTTCCCGAGTAGGCCGGACTGTTTCGACGGGTCACCGAAAACCGTTTGCATCTGAATGCCCTGCGTCATGTACATCATGGCGCCTGCCTCAGCGATCACCACCTCATTGGGATCAAGGGTGATCTCAACGAACTGCATGTCGTCACCGATAATCTCGTAATCAATTTCATCCGCCGTTCGATTCCGGGGCGCGGGGGGCGGACCGCCCGAGCCGCGAAGTGCTTCAGCGAAGGCCGCGACATGCCGGGCTTCGGTCCAGTTGGCGGTCGTTGGGCCGTAGACCAGCGTCTGAGAGCCTTGAAGCGTCGGGAGCCTGGCGAGCAATTCGTCCCGGCTCATGGGGCCAATGGGTTGACCGTTTTCTGCGTAGTACCAGCCGCTTTCCATGCCCATAGGATTCGGACCTTTCAGATTCCGGTTTTCCCGATCAAAGGGACCGGTCTTCACATTTTCGACGCTTAGCGGCGTTTGGGCCGCGAGAGCGAATGACAGACGCTCGAATTATTGGTAAGTCTGATTCACGTTATTCGCAGATGAGAGCGGCGGTTCCAAAGATACGCCATTATTGGAAGCACTGTAGCTTTCGGAATATTCGGGCGCACGCACCCAACCGATGAATAGTAAACATACTGGGAGCGTTGTTGGCGTCCATAGGGGCAGAGGACATGAATTCTACCAAACCACCTCGGGTGATCCGACCTTCCGGCTCGCATTCTGATCCGCGAGACCGAGGCTCGGCGGGGCGGGACAATGCGCCCGATTTCGAGTTCGGCGCGCCCGCCGCTCCGGGTATTCCCTGGCTTGGATTGGGAATGCTCATCGGCGGTGCCGCGACGGGATTCTATTTCAGCGATCGCGCCGACTTCCTGCTTGGAGAGGTGGCGGCCGTTCTGCTTGGGGCGTTCGGGCTGCATGGACTCTGGCGTGGCGGATTCCGGAAGCTCGTGATGCTGCCGGTGACGATCGGGGTTCTCGTGCTGGTCAGTGCGAAGCCGGATTTCGCGGATCCGCTCATTCGTGCGGTTCGCGGGGAATCGAGTCTTGCGGGCAACATGGCCGCGTGCGCGCTTGCGATTGTTGGTTCACTGTTGACTGCGGGATGGCTTGTTCGGACTGTGCGGCAGCGTGTCATTATTCGCCGACCGATGCTGCTCGGGGCTGACCGGTTTGTCGGAGCCACGGTCGGGCTTGCCGAGGGCGGGTTGTTGCTTCTGGTGATTTGCTGGGCTGTCGTATTGGCGGAGAAGCCGTTATCTCAGGTGAAAGACCACACATCGTCCGAGCCTGGATCGGCGCGACATGCATTGGCGTCGGGCATGTTGAGATTCGTAGCGGACATTGACGGCAGTCCGCTTCAAACCCTTGTCCGAAATTATAACTACCTCGAAAGCGTTCCCTCTGTTCAGGCAGCGATCCAGCAGATGGAGCAGGCGGCGGCCAACCCGGAGGGGTGGAATGGGTCGGCCTCGGGGCTGACTGAACTTCTGCAGAATGTCGATCCGGCCGCGCTTGGCGAACTCGGCGAGGTGGCGAAACGGCTACAGTCAGATTCCACCGCTCGACCCGGCTCAAGTCGTCGCGCTGGCTCACAGCGCCAGTGACTTCGCGAGGCTGGGGTTCACTGGGCTTGGCTCCGGAATCGGAAGACATCTTCCGATTATGGGAAGTTAAGCCGGTCGAATCGAGATGCGATTTCATCCACGTGGATTTCCGCAATCGATGTGATCGGGGCATCTCGAGCGCCGTTATCGGATGCATGGTTATGCTGAGCCGACACGCCACGTCGCAATAACCTACCAATCAGGAATATGCGGATTGTGTCAACCCGCACTCCGTCAGCTCTGAACGCAATTCGGACCGAGATCGGACCGATTGTCCTAAAAGAAGCAACGGAGTGCGTATGGACCAAGGCATTTCAAAGGTCATCCCGCGCGGTCGCGCCAGCGTATGCAGGCACATTGAGCGCCGGCTTCATCGCGTGTGCAGTGGGGTTACTGCCCTACTGTTTGTAACCTCGATCAGCACCGCAACGGTTGAGGGGCAGGAATCGCCAATCGATCTCCTGCGCCGCGCTCGAACCGCGCAGGCGAGTCAACTGAGCAAACCGGGCGACGGTCGCGCCGATTCGTCCGCCAAGAATCCGGATCGTGACGATTCGAAAGCTCCCGGCTCGAACACAGGGACGGAGGACGAAACCGGCGGCGCGGCGAATGCCGCGACCGATTCGAGCCCGTCCGCGAATGCCGGCGCGGAAATCGAGACGTATGTTCGCGTGTCGGTGGACAATCGCGTGACGATGCATGTCGCCGGTCTGCCGCTCAGCGAGGCGGTTCGCATGATCAGCGAGCCGACGCAGAGAAACATCATCTTGGCGAAGGGCGTTGATGGAACGGTCACCGCGACGTTGTACGACGTGACGTTTGAGGCGGCGCTCGATGCAATGCTGCTCTCCAACGGGCTGGGGTACCGCAGCGAAGGCAGCTTCATTTTCGTTTATCCGCTGGAAGAACTGGAACGCTTCCGCGAAGCGGAGCGGAAGGTGGAGACGCGCGTCTTCCGTCTGTCCTATGTTCGCGCCGGCATCGTCAAGGAACTGCTGGAAACAGTGAAGAGCCCGAACGGCAAGATCGCCGTGACGCCGGTTGCCCAAGCCGGGCTTGGTGGGGCGAGCGGTCCGACCGATACCCATGGCGACGCGCTTTCGGGCGCGGACATGATCATCGCGACTGATCTCGCGGACCGGCTCGACGCGATGGAGGACCTCCTCGCAAAAGTGGATGTGCGGCCGGAACAGGTGCTGATTGAGGCGACGATTCTGCGTGCGTCGCTGAATGAGCAGAACGCGCTGGGCATCGACTTCACGACTGTCGGCGGAATCGACTTCGCGGAACTCAGCAGCACAAGCCCGGCGGCTCAGAGCATCACGACCGGACAGACACCGTCCTCCAAACTGGAACAGACCACGCTCACCGCGCGCACGGACTTCAACTCAAATGTGCCCGGCGGCGGTTTCACATTTGGAATCATCAAGGATCAGATCGGCGCATTCGTTCGGGCGCTCGAAACCATCACCGACACAAACATCATCGCCAATCCGAAGGTTCTGGCCTTGAACAAGCAGTTTGGCCAGGTCATCGTCGGTCGCCGCGACGGATACCTGACCACAACCATCACGGAAACGACCGCTGTTCAAACGGTGGAGTTTCTTGAGACCGGAACGATTCTTACCTTCCGGCCGTTTATCGGCAGCGACGGATACGTCCGCATGGAGATCCATCCGAAAGACTCCACCGGCGGTCTGACTGCGGCAAACCTGCCGTTCGAGCAGACGACCGAGGTCACGACCAACATCATGGTCAAGGACGGGAACACGATACTGATCGGCGGCCTCTTCCGGGAAGTCGGCACTTCGACGCGTTCGCAGGTTCCGTTGCTGGGCAACATTCCCGGTCTCGGAGCAATGTTCCGGTCAACGAATGATGACACGATTCGCGAAGAGGTGATTGTGCTGCTGACGGTTCACATCGTGAAGCCCGAGGCTGATTTCAAGGCGAGCGAAGAACTGGGAGACGACGTCGAGCGCTTCCGCGTCGGCATGCGGCGCGGCGTGCAGTGGTTCGGACGAGAGCGGCTGGCGCAGGCTCACTTCAGCTGGGCGTTGAAGCATCTGGCGCGCGGCAATCTGGACAAGGCGCTCTGGGACGCGGAGATCGCGATGCTGAATTACCCGCGTCATGTCGAAGCACTCAAGCTGGCGGAGAAGATCAAGGGTCAGCGCATGTGGGAGAACGAGGCATCCTCCGTTCGCACATTTGTTCGCGATCAGATTCTACGGAGCCGAGGCATTGAAATGCCGGCGTTCGGTCGCCCGGCGCCGCCCTATGTCATTCCTGAATCGGATGACATGGAAGCAGACCCCTGGTTCATGGAACAGTCCGAGCTGGATTCGCGGGGCGGCGAATCGATTGATGCAAAACCTGACAGGCCGGCCACGAGTCAGACGGGGGGTGGTCAATGAGAACGTCGTCGGACAGGTTTAATCGATGGCCAGGCCGCTGGCCGCGCTTCGGCCCGCTTGCGCACATTCTTGCGCCTGCGATGTTCATTTGCTGCGTAATTGGCTGCTCTCAGTCTGAATTCAGCCCCGCGATGAAGCGGCATATGGAGAATCAGCCTCGTGAGAAATCCGTTCAGCGATGGAACGGCGTGCGTGGCGATGTCACGCTTCGACTGGCCGAACAGCACTTCAGCGCGGGAAGACTGGTCGAAGCCGAAGCCACCTTGAACAAGGTCATGGCGATGTCGCCGGAGTCGGCGGAGGTGTTCAAGTTTGCCGCACGACTCTATCTGGAGCGCGGGCAACTGGCCAAGGCGAAGGAGTCGGTCGTCGCGGCGATCCATGCTCCCGGTGCGGACGCGGAGTGCGAGTACCTCGCGGGCATCATTGAAGAACGTTACGGTGAATTGGATGCGGCACTCTCGCACTATGTCAACGCGTTGAATCAGAAGCCCAACACACCGGAGTACGTCCTGGCGACCGCGGAATTGTATATCGCGACGGATGATCCGCATCGCGCGCTCGAGCTATTGTTGACGCGGGTGAAAGATTTTGATGACTTTCCGACCATGTCGGTACTTGCGGCGCAGGTGTGCCGTATGTTGGGGCTGACTGACGATGCCGTAAATTTCTGCCGTCAGGCTCTGCCGGATTTCACTGATGATGCCGCTGTTCGTGCTGAACTTGGCACGATCCTCGCCTGGGCCGGGCGACACTCGGAGGCGATTCAGGCACTCCAGCCGATTGTCGATCGTTCCGTGGGCCGAGGCCGAAAGTCGCACACGCCTTCGGGCGACGCCAAGCAGCCGATTCCCGCGAGCGTGCGCCGCGTTCTCGCCGATTCGTACCTGGCGCTGGGCCGAGGGAATGAAGCACGACGGATTCTGAGAACGGTGATGGCGGATGATTCGGCCGATGCTCACGCATGGACACTTTTCTGTCGGTCCGCCATCAACGACGGTGAACTGCGAATTGCCGATGAAGCGATTCAGACATTCAACCGGCGAAGCGCGCCCACGGCCGAGACGGTTCTGCTGGAAGGATATGTCTCGCTTCTTCGCGGCCGGCCGGAAATGGCACAAAAGCTCGCCGAGCGGGCAATCGCGATGGACGCTTCGCTGGAGGAGGCGAGATTGCTCTGCGCCGAGGCTCTGCGAACGATGGGTGCATTTGACGCGGCACGCCGCGTTTGTCGCGAAGCCGTTGCAGCGGGCAGACCGTCGGCGGCATTGACGGCGTTTCTGGCGGAGTTGTCACTGGTTGAGGAACCCGCGGTCGTAAAAGACATCCAACCGGCGCCTGCGACGGCCGAATCGAAAGACCCGCGCAAATCGGGTTTCACGAGTGCATTCGGGATGGCCGCTGTGAGCGACGAAGGAGAGGGTGACGAGTAATGGGCGATCCGGTGCTCAAGCCCTGGTCCCTCTGCGAAGAGGAGATGGAAACTTCCGCCGTGGAGCCGCAGGCCCTGCCGTCAATCGAATTGGACGCTGAGGGCTGGGGCGGGGCATCGCTTCGCAAGTGGCCGACAATTCCGAAGATTTCTCCGTATTGGGCGCTGGGTGGATTAGTGGCTTCAATCAGCTGGTGCATGTGGGGATACATCCGGTCAGGGCGGCAGGGACTCTCGTCGGGCGACACGATGGTCGTATTTTCGCTCCTTGTGGTCAGTGCCGTCGTTATGGCAATTTCAGGTTTAATGCGACGCGTCGCACTGCAACGCATGGTGGAGGCGATTCGTCGCGGCCTGACCATTGACCGAGAGACGGGCAAACAGGTGCAGTCGTCCGAATTGGGCGTTGTCTGGCGGGCAGTGGAGGAGCACTCCGCCAATATCCAGCGGCGTCTGGCGGAATTGGCTGATGCTCATGGACAGGCGTCGCTCGAATTGACGCTGGCGGCCGCTCAGCGACGGTTGTCGTCCATCATCTTCTCCGCGATGCCGGATCCGCTGATGGTGCTGGATTCGTATGGACAGTTGATTCAAGCGAACACGGCCGCCGAGAACGTCTTCGGATTTCAGTGCGAGGAGAGCCTTCGTTCACCGATCGATTCGATCATCGTCCACGACGAGATGCGCAAACTGATTCGGCAATCTCGCGAAGCGGAACAGCGTGTCGCCGAACGACGAGCGGAATTTCTGGTCGGGGACAAGTTCTACGGCGTTCACGTGATTCCACTTGCGCTGGGGGTCAAGGCGGCTGAGGGGGCGTCGGATCATGGGCTGATTGTCAATCTCCGTGACATCACTCGTGAGCGGGAGGCATCTCGAAAGAAAAGCGAGTTCGTGGCCCATGTCGCACACGAACTGCGAACGCCGCTTTCCTCGATTCGAGCCTATGTTGAGATGCTGGTCGATGGCGAGGCAGCCGACGAGGCGACCCGCAGGGAGTATTACGACATCATTCAAACGTCGGCGCAACGACTGGGGCGGCTGATCGACAACATGCTCAATATCAGTCGGATCGAGGCGGGCACGGTGCGCATCAACAAGGAACCGATTGCAATTTCAATGGTGGTGAAGGAAGCCTGCGATGTCATGCGTCCGTCAGCGGAAGAGAAGAAGATCACGCTGACTGAACAACTGACGCCCGTGATGTTTCGCATTCTGGCGGATCGGGATCTGCTCTATCAGGCGATACTGAACCTGATCAGCAATGCCGTGAAGTATACACCCGAGGGCGGCGAAGTTGTTGTTCGCATGTCCCCGCGGGAGGAGCAGAAGACGATCCTCATCGAGGTGCAGGACACCGGGGTAGGCATACCGAAAGAGGATTTGCCGCGAATGTTCCAGAAGTTCTTCCGGGTGGAGGCGAACAAGAACATGGCCAAAGGCACGGGCCTCGGGCTGAATCTGGTCAAGAGCATTGTCGAGTCCGTTCATGGCGGCCAGATCACGCTGGCCAGCGAAATCGGCAAGGGCAGCACATTCGGAATGATATTTCCGTTGATGTCATGATCGAAGGCGTTCCGTACCTGGATCGCCGAAACTGGGGGAACTATTAAATGCCGGGAAAACGAATATTGGTCTGTGATGATGAGCCGCACATTCTGCATGTGGTGTCAACGAAGCTGCGCAACGGCGGCTTTGAGGTACTCACCGCTTCGGACGGCGAAGAAGCGTTTGAGACCGCCAAGCGCGAATTACCCGATCTGGTGATGACGGATTATCAGATGCCTTATCTGAGCGGACTCGAGCTGTGTGCGAAGCTCCGATCGGAACCAAGGACCCGGGCCATACCGGTCATCATGCTGACCGCACGTGGTTTTTCACTGACCGGCGATGACGTGAAAAACACCAACATTCGGCGCGTGCTGCCCAAGCCATTCAGTCCGCGCGAAGTGCTTTCAAGCGTGAATGAGATTCTCTGCGACGCGCCGAAGCCGGCCGCGACGGTCTGATTTGTGCCGGCCGATGGCTCGCAGCCGGCGGATTGATTGTGATCGAGCATCCGGGAGACGATGAGCATGGCAGTGATTCCATTTATTCAGACCAGCAGTCCCGTGACTCATGCAGGCGACCCCGGCGCGGGACGCCTGCCAGCGCCCACGCACCATCGAATTCTGCCCGAAGAGCAGTTTCGACGCATTTGTGAGCAGTGGCGGTCGCGCGGAATCTGGCTGTCGCTTTGGGGGGCCGCCGGTGAACTCATCGCTGATGATCCGACGCCGGGAAGATTCTGGGAGTTATTCCGTGGGTCTGATCTGCGTCGGTCGGATGGCGCGTTGTTGGATCAACTCGCGACCTGCGCCAGGCGAGCCCTTGCGGAGACGGCAGAGAACAAGACTTCGAGGGTTGTGGTTCAAGTGCCCTTCGATCGATGCCCGGAGGATATTCGAGTGGCGACGGTGCCCGTTCGGGTTCGGCGCCGTTCGGTCGGCGTTGTGCTGGCGCTGGCGGTTTCGACGGACAAGTCGAGCGAACACTTCCGGAATTTCTGCGGGAACTGCCGTGTGGATTATCAGGTCGCCAAGCGTTTTCGTGCCGAGATCGAGGCGGCCGGGGATTCAATCGAGAATTGGTCAGGCCTGCTGGCGCTGTGCGTGGAGCAGGCACGCGATATTGAAAGCGCCCAAGCGGAGATCACATCGCTCACAAACAATCTGGAAAGCACCTACGAAGAGCTGCATCTGATCTACGAGGTCAGCCGGCTGATGGGAATCCCGCAGCGACCGACGCAGATGCTGGAGCGCGTCAGCCGCGAGATGCTGGAGGTATCGCGTGCGGCCGGCATGGCATTCGTTTTGACTCGCACTGAACCGGGTGAGGGCGCGGATCGGCGCGACCTGGTGGGTTCGAGCCGACCCATCAGCGAGCGTGTGGTGCAGGTCGGCGAAGGGGCGCCCGATCTGAATGCCGTACTGCGACTCGACGCCTGCGTGCCGCTCGAACAGAAGCAGGAAGCGGATCACATTCTGTTCAACCAGGGGTTCAAGCGGCCGGAGTTCAGTTGGGCTGCGTCATGGCTGCGGCACTTTGTGGTGATTCCGTTGCGGCTCGATAACGAGGTGCTCGGCAGTTTCTACGCCATCAACGTGATCGACGACGGGGACTACACGTCGGTAGACATTCAGCTTCTCAAGGCCGTCGCTGATCGAATCAGTGCGGCGCTGAAGAACCAGCACCTGTATGACGACCTCGGCGATCTGCTGATGGGCCTGATGTACGCCATCGTCAACAGCGTAGACGCCAAGGATCCGTACACATTTGGCCATTCGGAGCGAGTCGCCTATTTCAGTCGCATGATCGCGAAAGCCGCGGGGTTGTCACCCGTCGATTGCGAACGTGTCTATCTTGCCGGATTGCTGCACGATGTCGGGAAGATCGGCGTTCCGGACGCGATCCTGACCAAACCCGGGAAGCTGACCGCACAGGAATTCGAATTGCTGAAAAAGCATCCGGAGATCGGCGAGCGCATTCTCGGTCACATTCGGCAATTGAACGATCTGATTCCCGGCGTGCTGTTTCATCATGAGCGGATGGACGGCCGCGGTTATCCGCGAAGACTATCCGGGAAAGACATTCCACTACTGGGGCGAATCATCTGCCTGGCGGATTCGTTCGACGCGATGACTTCAAACCGCACCTACCGTGCGGCGCTTCCGATCTCCGTTGCGACGGCCGAGATCCGTCGCTGCTCCGGCAATCAGTTTGATCCGGAGCTGGCCGAACTATTTTTGAAACTCGGTCCCCAGCGGCTTTACGAAGAGGCGAAGCAAAGCGCCAAAGGCGATCCAAACATCGCCCGGATCGGCGCCTTGAGTTCGATTTTGAGCGGCCGGCCGCAGGCGCCGGGTTCCGAACATTCGATCAGGTGAGAAACGAGCATGCCGACCAGCGTAGTGAAGTATGATTCGGTCGCCGTCCTCACTTCAAAGGAGGATCTTTCGCGCGATTCGATCGACCAGTTCAGAAACGCTGCGTCGCGTTGCATCGACGAGGGCTATTTCAATCTGGTCGTGGATTTCAGCGTCGTCAACTCCATCGACAGCGTCGGCCTGGAGACCCTGCTCGATTTGCAGGACCAATGCGAGGAGCGACTGGGATGCGTCCGGTTGTGCGCGCTCGATGAAACCGTTCAGAAGATTCTCGAGATCACGCGTTTGAATCGTCGATTCGAGGCGTTTCCCGACCTGGATTCGGCAGTGAGGAGCTACATATGACCGCCGCCACGGCGACATCCTCACGCAAGCAGGTCGGCCAGATTCTCCTGACGAAGGGTCTGATCACTCAGGACCAAATCGAACAGGCGGTTTCCGAACAGGCGGCACGCGGGCACCGGCAACTTCTCGGTGAGATTCTGGTCGATCTGGGCTTTGTGACCAACGACCAGGTGCTTGAGGCGCTGGCCGAGGCGTATAATGTGCCGTATGCCCGGCTCACGCCGCGGCATGTGGACGCGAAAATCGTCGATCTCATGCCGCGCGATTTTCTCGAAAAGCATGGTGTGCTGCCGTTTTTCAAGATCCGCAATACGTTGACGGTGGCGCTGCCCGAACCCTCCAATGTCTTTCTCCTGGAGGAAATCGGGCGGATGACTGAGTGCAATGTTCAGGTGGTGGTCGCGTCCATTGCCGACATTCACGCGATTCTCGGACAGTATGTCAGCGCCGCCAACGTCTTCGTCATCGACGATATCATCGACGATGTCTCCAGTGCGGCACTTGAGCTCATCGAGGCGAAATCCTCGGACATCATGAATCTTGAGGGGATGGCGGGCGATTCACCCATTATCAAGCTTGTCAACTACCTCATCTACACGGCCGTCAAACTTGGGGCGAGCGACATTCATATTGAGCCCGGCGACGGCCATCTGCGGATCCGGAATCGAATCGACGGCGTGCTCTATGAGGATGATCAGCTTAATCCGCCCGCTCAGATGATTGCACCGATCGTCTCTCGAATCAAAATCATGGCCGGTCTAGACATCGCCGAGCGGCGACTTCCTCAGGACGGTGGCATCCATGTCCTGATGGACAAGCGGCCGATCGACCTGCGGGTTTCAACTCTTCCGAACCTTCACGGCGAGAAAGTGGTCATTCGCATCATAGATAATTCGCAGGCGCTTGTCAGCCTCGAGACGCTTGGATTCTCGATCGAGATGCTCAAGCTGCTGCGGGCGCAGCTCATCAAGCCGCATGGGCTGATTCTTGTCACCGGTCCCACAGGCAGCGGGAAAAGCACGACGCTCTACGCCGCGCTGTCCGAAATCAATTCTCCTTCACGAAACGTCTGCACCGTCGAAGACCCGATCGAAAACAATCTCAAGAACATCAACCAGTTTCAGGTCAATGAGAAGATCGGCTTGAAGTTTGCGACGGTGCTGAGGGCGCTGCTGCGCCAGGATCCCGACGTAATCATGGTCGGCGAAGTTCGCGATGTGGATACCGCCAAGACGGCCGTTCAGGCCGCATTGACCGGCCACCTGGTCCTGACCACGCTGCACACCAACGATGCGGTGTCCGCAATCACCCGCCTGAACAACATCGGCGTGGAGAATTATCTAATCAGCGCCGCACTTGATGCCGTGTTGGCGCAGCGGCTCGTTCGGAAAATCTGTCCGCACTGCAAGTCGGAGTTTGAACCCTCACCGGCGATCCGTCACCAGATGGAGAAGGCGGGACACGACGTCCGGACTCTGATGCGCGGTGAAGGATGCGTGAAGTGCCACGGCTCTGGTTATTCAGGGCGAATCGGCGTGTATGAATTGTTTGTGCCCGACGATGTGGTGAGGCAGGCGATCTCAGACGATGTGCCGTTGCAGGAGCTTCGGAAGCTTGCGCGCGACAAGATGATCGGTCTGATGAAGGACGGATTGGAGAAGGTCAAACTGGGATTCACGACGGTCGAGGAGGTATTCCGTGTCTGCGCAACTTGAGTCGAGAGTCGCTTCCCGCTCGCACACGATCGATTCCAAGTCGACCGCCGGGCCCGCAGCCCGCGCGGACAGACTGGAGTCGTTGCTGCAAAAGGCTCTGGATCACGCCGCGAGCGACCTTCTGCTTGTCGCAAACGAGCCTCCGACGATCTATGTGGACGGCCGGTGGCATCCGTTGTCAGATGAGAGCCTGAGCGCGGAATCGGTCGCAGCGCTGGTCGATCCGATTCTCACTTCCGAACACCGACATAAGTTGATCTCGGTCCGCGATCTGGACATGGGACTGTCTATTCAAGGACTCGGGCGATACCGCGTGAACATCCACTATCAGCGAGGCACGCTCGCGGCAGCCATTCGGGCCATCCCCGAGCAGATTCCGGCATTTGATTCGCTCGGTCTGCCGCAGCAGGTGTTGTCGTTCGCGGATTATCCCAACGGGCTGGTTCTGGTCACCGGTGGAACAGGACAGGGCAAAAGCACGACATTGGCCGCGCTGATCGATCACATGAACAGGTGCGGTCCTTCGCGACACATCATCACGATCGAAGATCCCGTCGAATTTGCCTTTCAGCGCCGCGAATGCATCATTGAACAGCGGCAGATCGGCGACGATTCGCCCTCCTTCGCATCGGCATTGCGGCATGTGCTGCGGCAACGGCCCGATGTCATCCTCATCGGAGAGCTTCGCGACCTCGAAACGATGTCGTCAGCGCTGACGGCGGCTGAAACAGGGCACCTGGTGCTGGCGACTTTGCACACATGCAACGCCTCGCAGACGATCGCTCGCATGATCGATGTGTTTCCGGCCGGTCAGCAAGGTCAGGTGCGCGCGCAACTGGCGGCATCGTTGCGCGCGATTCTCTGCCAATCGCTGCTTCGGGATCAGCTCAATGAATCGCTCGTGCCTGCAACGGAGTTGCTCATCGCCACGTCCGCCATTCGACGGGCGATTCGCGACAACGAGGCCCACCTGATCCACTCGATGATTGAGACCGGCCGTCGCGCCGGGATGCATACATTGGAACAATCGCTGGCAGAACTGGTCGTGGCGAGCCGGATCTCGGCGGAGTCCGCAATCCTTGCCTCGGTCGACCCTGTCCGCATGAAGGCAATGCTGGTTCACAGTGGATCACTGGACATGTCCGCCGCTGATCTGGATGCGGCGGCATCTTCTCGAGCGGCCGGTTTACCGTGGGTCGAATAGGACGATTGAGGCAGTCGCGCGTCGGCGGTCTGAATCGCCGGCGAACGAATCAATCCGGAGGAACTTGAACGTGGCCGTCTTCACATACACCGCGCGCGATGATGCCGGCAACCTCGTCACCGGAGAGGTGACAGCGCCCAGCCAGACTGATGCCGCGCGCAGCGTACGGAGCGAGGGGAAGTTCGTTGTTCGGATGGAGCAGAAGGGTGCGACCCTTGGGGCATCCGTCTCGGCCAAACGCGGTTCGGTCCGGGTCCGCGAGACCGCGGCGGCCGGCATTGCGGCACCGGCTACCGCAAGGGGTCTGAACAAGCCGCTCTTCGGAGAGAAATTCAACCCTCAAGACTTGATCTTTTTTACGAGCCAGCTCGCCGTCATGGTGGACACCGGCGTTTCACTTTCGGATGCCCTCGATGCCTGCGTCCATCCCGGAAATTCTCCGCGATTCGCTCGCGCATTGGAGAGCGTCATCGATCAGGTTCGCGGTGGAACCGAGTTCTCCGCGGCTCTGGCTGAACATCCGCGCGTGTTCCCCAATGTGTATGTCAGCCTGATCAAGGCGTCGGAGGCATCGGGCCAACTCGGGCCAATTCTGGAGCGGCTTGCTGATTACCTTGAACGCCAGCGCGATCTACGCAAGAAGATCAAGGGGGCGATCACCTATCCGATCGTGATGTGCGTCTTTGCAGTCGGAACGACCGTTTTTCTTGTGTCGTTCGTGCTTCCGAGATTCGCCGAGATTTACGCCGGACGCGAGGATTCGCTGCCGAAGCTCACGCGATGGCTTCTCTTGTTTGCGGATTATACATCGGCTTACGGACTTTACGTCCTGGGCGGCGTGCTGACGGCGCTGGGTGGGCTTTTCTACTATTCGCGCACGCCAGGGGGGCGATGGCGGATCGAATCGATCAAGCTTGGGATTCCTGCGGTCGGCACGTTACTGCACAAGAGCGCGATGGCCCGGAGTCTGCGCACGCTGGGAACCATGATTCAGGCCGGCGTATCAATGCTGGATAGTGTCGTCCTTACGACCCGCGTCTGCGGAAGCCTTCACTATGAACAGATGTGGACTCGTGTGCGCGAACGAATCGAGCGCGGCCAGCAGATCTCCGATGCCCTGGCCGACAACCCGCACATTCCCAAATCGGTCATCAAGATGCTGAGCGCCGGAGAGAGGGGCGGGAAGCTCGGACTCGTCATGGAGAAGATCGCCGCCTTCTCCGAAACCGAGATGAATACGGCCATCAAGACTCTAACGAGTTTGATCGAGCCGGCCATTGTCATGTTTCTCGGCGTCGTCGTTGGCGGCCTGGTTCTGGCGATGCTGCTGCCCATTTTCTCGATCTCCAAGGTGATGTGAGGCCCCGCGTCGCTCCGAGGCCGCGCGAGGTGAATTGTCCGGGCGGTCGGTTTCTCGTCGCGAGTCACTATTGGATTCGGATGCGGCGATCGGATGTGGCTCGACGGCTTTCAGAGGGGGGCGAAGACCAGCCGATTGGACGGCTTGCTCTCCTTGGCCGGCTCTGTCCGCAAGCGGCAATTTCCCCTACAATTCCGGCCGACGGACGCGGATGGATCGCGCGTCCAGAAAAACGATGATTCGAGAGCTTCATTCGGCTGTATGGCACATGTCGCGGGCTTTTGGCGGCATCGGTCCGGACGCTTGCGCGGCTGACCTCAACGCGATGCGGCACGAGACCTGACGGGCGACTCCCCGTGCGACGGGACCGAATGAGGCGAATCAAACCGCGCCCACAATACGGCGTGAGCAGCATCCGATCACTATGAGCGACCAACCTCCGACACAGTCCCAACCGGAAACGTTTCAGAACCTGCCGCTCGTCGAAGAGATGCAGGACTCTTACATGCGGTACGCAATGAGCGTCATCGTATCTCGCGCATTGCCTGATGCGCGTGACGGCCTCAAGCCGTCGCAGCGCCGCATCCTGGTTGCGATGAACGATCTGAAGCTCGGTCCGCGAAGCCAGCACCGCAAGTGTGCCAAGATTTCCGGCGACACGACCGGCAACTATCACCCACACGGCGATGCCGTTGTGTATCCAACTCTCGTCCGCCTTGGCCAGCCTTTTAATATGCGGTATCCGCTCATCGACGGGCAAGGCAACTTCGGTTCGATCGATGGTGATCCGCCGGCAGCCATGCGGTATACCGAAGCTCGCATGACGGCCGCTGCGACGGACATGATGGAGGATATCGACAAGGACACGGTCGATTTTGTTCCAAATTACGACGAGACGACGACCGAACCGGTGGTCTTGCCCAGCAAGTTTCCCAATCTCCTGGTGAATGGTTCGACCGGCATTGCCGTGGGCATGGCGACAAACATCGCTCCGCACAATCTCGGGGAGATTGTGGACGGCCTCATCCTGCTGATCGACCGTCCGAACGTGACCCTGCCTGAACTGATGGAGAAAATCCCGGGGCCTGATTATCCGACGGGCGGAATGATCTGTGGGCGTCAGGGCATCATCGATGCCTACACGCGAGGCCGTGGTTCGCTCAAGCTGCGAGCAAAGACCCATTCGGAGGAGATGAAGGCGGGGCGGGTTCGAATCGTCGTGGACGAGATACCCTACGGGATTCTAAAGAACACGATCACGGAGAAACTGGTCGAGTGTGTCAAGGATGGCCGGCTCCCCGAGGTCAGCGATGTTCGAGATGAGTCGGACCGCAAGAATCCGATTCGACTGGTCATCGAGCTGAAATCCGGCGTCAGCGAAGACGTGGTGCTGAACAAGCTGTTCCGGCATACGCCCATGCAGACGACGTACTCCATCATCAATATCGCGCTCGTCGGCAAACAGCCGAAGACGATGGGCCTCAAGGAGTTGATGCAGAACTACATCGACCACCGGCGTGACGTGATTACGCGGCGGACGCGGTTTCTGCTTCAGAAGGCGCGACAGCGGGCTCACATTCTTGAAGGTTTGATTCTGGCTGTCGGTGACATCGACGCCATCATAGAGCTGATCAAGAATTCGCCGGATCCGGCGACAGCGAAGGACCGGCTCATGTCCCGGGCGCTGCGGCTTCCTGAATCCGCTGCGTTGGTCAAGCTACTGCCCGAGACGTTCTCCAGCCGGGCACGCCAGCGCGATCAATTCCTGACGGGCGTGCAGGCTGGCGCGATCCTCTCGATGCAGTTACAGCGATTGACCGGTTTGGAAGTTGAAAAGCTTGCCAGAGAATACACGGGTCTGGTGGAGGAGATTGAGGGCTATCAGAAAATTCTCTCCGACCCCGCGCTTGTGCTCGACATCATCCGAGAAGATCTCTACGAGATGAAATCGAAGTACGCTGACTCGCGCAGAACTGAAATCACCGGCGAAGTCGGTGAGTTCAGCATGGAAGAATTGATCGACGATGTCACGGCCATTGTCACGATCTCTCACGAAGGCTACATCAAACGCACCAGCCCCGATGTCTATCGCAAGCAAGGACGCGGCGGACGAGGAATTCGCGGAAGTGATACCAAGGAGGGTGACTTCATCGAAAACCTTTTCGTCGCCACCACCCACAACTACCTGTTGTTCTTTACGAATCGTGGTCGCGTGTACTGGCTCCGCGTTTTCGATATCCCTGAAATGGCTCGCACCGCTCGCGGCCGCTCGATCGTCAATCTGCTCAATATGCAGGAGAGCGAATTCTACACGGCGGTGCTGACAGTGACGGAGTTCGAGGAGAAATTCGTCCTGTTCGCGACCGCCAAGGGCACGGTCAAGAAGACGGCCTTGAGTGCCTATTCGCGGCCGCGCCCCAGCGGCATCATTGCGATCGGACTCGATCCGGACGATACGCTCATCAGCGTCGGCCTGGCCGGCGATCAGGATCAGATTGTTCTGGGCACGCGCGAGGGGATGGCGATCCGCTTCAACGCGACCGATGTTCGCGCCATGGGTCGGGCGGCGGGGGGTGTCAAGGGCATCACGCTCGACAAGAATGACGAGGTCGTCGGGATGGCCGTTTTTCAGCCGGGCATGAGCGTGCTGACTGTCTGCGAAAACGGCTTCGGCAAGAGGACGGACATCGACGAATATCGTCTCCAGAAGCGCGGCGGCAGCGGAGTGATCAACATTCGAACGACCGAGCGAAACGGCAAGGTCGTCGCTCTGCGGGCCGTTCGCGACACCGATGAGATGATGCTCATCACGGCCGGCGGCATCATGCTGCGGACGGATGTGTCGTCGCTTCGTGAAATCGGTCGCGCCACGCAGGGCGTCAAGCTTATTGCACCCGGCGAGGGTGACAAAGTCGTCTCCGTGGCGAATATCGTTAAGGATGAGGACGAGTCGAACGGCGCGGCGAAATCCGCGGAGCCGGCCGAGTTGCCGGAGCCGGAAGCTTCGAGTCCTGATGCGCCTGATTCCGGTGTCGATGGTGATCCGCCGGCTGATCCGGAGTAGTGGGTGGGGCGCGGACCAGATCGAGTTGCCCGCATGATCAGTCGCTTCGCAGGTCGCACCGCTCGGTTCAGATCGGCTGTTCATACCCTCGGCGCACGCCTGTCGGATGTCATTCTGCCTCGCCTCTGCGCGGCCTGCGATGATGTGATCGGCCACGAAGGCGATCAACTTTGCGCCCAATGCTGGTCGAATCTCGCGAGCAATGTCGCCGTGGTCGCCTGTTCGAAGTGCGGGCAGGAGTCCGGACCTCATCTTCTCGTCGACGGCATCTGTCGCGACTGTCGGGAGCCTCGATCCCGGCGGGTTCGTGTGGCGGGGTTCATTCGCGTCGGAAGATACGAGGGCGTGCTGCGCGAACTGATTCTTCGATTCAAGACACGCTTTACATTGGATCATCTGTTGGGCAGACTGCTTGCAGAATCAATCCGCGCGTCTGATATCGCGACGTCGGTCGATTTCTGGACGCCGATCCCATCACATTGGCGCCGTCGATTGAGTCGGGGTTTTCATCCCGTCGGGCTGTTGGCATCGCATGCGTTACGTCAAATCGGAATGCGCCCGAAGCGCGTGCTGCGGGCGGTTCGGCATGTGGCGGAGTTTCATTCTCAGCCCATGGTTAGCTATGCGGGTCGGGCCGAGCTGATCCGCGGTGCGTTCGATGTCGTTGATCCCGCGAGCATCAAAGGCAGGACAGTCGGGGTGATTGACGATGTCTACACGACTGGGGCGACGGTCGATGAGGCGGTGCGGGCCCTGCGCCGCGCCGAAGCCGAAAAGATCGTTGTTGCGGTGCTTGCCCGAGCCGGGCGAGCTTGATTTCCCGGGGGTTGACCGGCTTTGTCGAACCGAATAAACTTTCGGGAGGCAGTCGTAGGATTGCGCAAGTATCTGCGCTGTCGTGCGTTATGAGTTGCCGTGCTTGGAACTTCAAACTGATTTCGTCTGCGGACCGAACCACTCCGGATCCGCCGACGGCGAGTTGAGACACTTACATGCAGATCACGGTCAGCGGTCGGCACTTTGACGTGAGCGAGAAACTCCGGAATTATTCAGTCGAAAAGACGTCGCGCTTGGAACGGTTTTATGACCGTGCGCAGTCAGCGGACATCGTTTTCGACAAGGAAGCGCTGACGCATCGGTGTGAAATCATCGTCAAGGCGGATCATCATATGACCTTTGTCGCGAAGGAAAATCATGAAGATCCGTATGCGGCGCTGGATGCGACGGTGAAGGACCTTGAGCGGCAGCTAAACAAGCACAAAGAGAAATTCCGAAATCGAAAGCACCCGGAAGGCTTGGGCCAATGACTGCCCGGAAGGCATGTCTGAGGCGCCGTGCATCGGTTGCGAATGAAGGCCGAAATACATGAAGCTCTGCGATTTCGTCGTAATGGGCGCCATCAATGCGAACGTGCAGGCCACCGACCGAAACGGCGTGATTCGGTCGTTGGTCGAGTCACTTGCTGAGGCCGGCGCCTTGGACAAGGACGACGTTGACGCCATCGCCAAGGCCGCGATTCAGCGTGAGAATCAGGGAAGCACCGGATTCGGCAAGGGCGTCGCGGTGCCACATGTCAAGCACGTGAAGGTTCCGCGAATCATGGCGGCGATCGGACGCAGTGCGACGGGTGTCGATTTTGCGGCGCTGGATCGTGCTCCGGTTTATACTATTGTGCTACTTCTTTCTCCGCCGGATTCTCCGGACGGGCACCTTCAGGCCATGGAAAATATTTTCCGGCATCTCCAACGAGACAATTTTCGAAAATTCCTTCGCCAGGCGGAAACTCGCGAGGCGATCATTGATCTTTTGAAGGAAGCGGACGAATCGAGCGGTGCCTGACCTGGCGCGCCCGACTGATGGATCCACCCTGTGACGGTGGATCAGGGTTGGCGCTCGGATCGAACCGATCGGTAAGTTTGCAGCGGGCCGTGCGTGCGAACGCGAACCCGGGATGGATCATGGACGAACGACATGCAAGAGAATCCGCAAAGAGCCGAGCGGGTGGTGGTGATCTCGAACGTGCAGGGCTTGCATGCGCGGCCGGCAATGCGGTTCGTGGACACGGCGTCGCGTTTTCAGAGTTCGGTCCGGGTGTTGAAAGACTCGTTGGCCGTGGACGGCAAGAGTCCAATGGAAATGATGCTGCTCGAGGCCGTCAAGGGCACGAAGCTGACGCTGGTGGCCGAGGGCGACGATTGCGGGGAGGCGGTCGAGGCGCTGGCCCGATTGGTCGATTCGCGCTTCGGCGAGGAATGACCGTCCCGGGCCCTCGGGCGGCGCATGGTGCGCAGCGAGAACGGAGCGTGCGATGCCGCTGAAACGGGGAATCGGCGTTTCCTCGGGGGTGGTAATCGGTGATGCACTCGTTCTGGATACGGAAGAGTCGCGCGTTCCGAAGCGCATTGTCCCACCCGATGCCATCCAAAGTGAAATCGCGCTCGTCGATCGCGCGTTTGAAGCCGCCCGCGTAGAGGTCTCGGCCGAACGGACGCGGTTCGCGGAGCGTGCCGGCAACGAACTCGCGGATATCTTCGGATTTCACGAACGCTGGCTGGCCGACCCGAAACCCCGGCGGGAAATTTCCCTCCTGATCGAGTCGAAGCAATACAGCGCGCCTTACGCCATCAGCATTTTCATGCGGCGATATCGTCGGCGCTTTCAGGAAATGGGCAGTCCCTTCCTGCAAGAGCGGGCCAAGGATGTCCAGGACATTGAACGGCGACTGCTTTTTCACGTCGGCGGCGAAACACGCCAGGATATCCAGTCGCTGGAAGAACCGGTCGTCATCATCGCTCATGATCTCACTCCGTCCCAACTGGTCGAGTTGGAGCGGTCGAAGCGCCTACTCGGATTCGCAACTGATGCGGGCGGCACGACATCGCACACCGCCATCATAGCAGCCGGTCTCGGAATTCCTGCGGTAGTCGGTCTCGAAGACATCACGGCGCACGTCTCGAGCGGCGATACAGTCGTGGTGGACGGTCTGCATGGCGTTGTCGTCATCAATCCCGATACGGCACAGCGTGAAGGCTATGCCGCCGAAGCAATCCATCTGAACGAGGTGCGCGCCACGCTCGGGGAACTCCGGGATCTTCGAGCTGAAACGAAGGACGGAATACAGGTCGAACTGCTTGGTAACATTGAATTCCCGCTTGAGATTGAAGACTGCATCAGGAATGGCGCGACCGGGATCGGGCTTTACCGCACCGAGTTTCTCTTCATGGACGAGAATCAGTTGCCCTCGGAGGAGGAGCAGTACGAGGCGTATCGTGCCGCGGTGGAGAGTCTCGGCAATCGCCCGCTTGTGATCCGGACAATGGACCTCGGCGGTGACAAGTGTCATCGCGCCGGTGGCTGGGAACTCGAGAAGAATCCATTTCTCGGCCTTCGATCGATTCGCTATTCGTTGCAGAATCTGTCGATGTTCCGGGCACAGTTACGGGCGATCGTGCGAGCCAGCGCATATGGCGATGTCCGCGTCATGTTCCCGCTGATTTCCCGAATCATGGAATTGCGCCAGGCGAAGTTCGTGCTCAGTCTCGTGACTGAGGAGCTTGAGGAAGAGGGTTATGAGTATCGCAGCAACATTCCGGTTGGCGTCATGGTAGAGACGCCCGCAGCCGCGATCTGCGCGAGAGAGCTTGCCCGCGAATGTGATTTCATGAGCATCGGCACCAACGATCTCATTCAGTACACTTTGGCGGTCGATCGCGGCAATGAGCGAGTGGCACAGCTATACACACCGGCCGATCCGTCGGTGCTGCGGCTGGTTCGAAGAGTCGTTCGCGATGCGGACCGGGCGGGAACCCAGGTCAGTCTTTGTGGGGAGATGGCGGGCGATCCGTTGTTTACTATCCTATTGCTAGGCATGGGGTTAAGAACGTTTTCAATGGCCGCCGGAAACATTCCTCGCGTAAAGAAGATCATCCGAAGCGTGACGCTGTCCGATGCAATTCGGGTCCGTCGCCGGGTGATGACCTTTGAAACCGAGCGAGAGGTGCTAAACTACCTTCGTGACGAGACCCGACGGGTCTGGGGCGATATTTGACGTGTCGCATCCGGGCGAGTCGCGAAAGCGCACGCGTGCGTGGCGGAATGGCTACGCGGCCTGCGTGTGTTTTCGCCACTCGTCTATTTGTTGACGGGTGCCGAGTCAATGTCCCGATCCGAACGCTTGTGTAGGCGATTCCGGCGAATTCGGGACTGAAAGTAAGGCAAGAAGGGATTGCTTCACGGTTGCGCCAGAGGCTGGCGATACGATACGCGATCCGCGGCGACCTGAGATTTCTCTCTCATCAGGACACGTTGCGACTGTTTCAGCGGGCCTTCGCCCGCGCCGACATCCCGGTGCGATATTCCGAAGGGTTCAACCCTCGTCCTCGAATAAGCATCGCGATGCCGCGGCCCGTGGGGGTCGAGTCGCACGACGAATTGATGACGATCGAACTTGCGTCCCCATTGGAAATTGACGCCGTATCCGCACGTCTGGCAGCGCAGCTACCCGAAGGGATTCAGATTCATCAGGTTGAAGCCCTGCATGCACAAGATCGGCGGTTGCCGCGCGAGGTCGAATATACCGTCGATCTCAGCGGCGCATCCGTCGAAAGCGTGCAGGCGCGAGCCGCGGAATTGTTGACCAGCCAAACGCATCGCGTCGAGCGACGCGATCCGGAAGGCCGATGCACAAAACACGTCGACATCCGGGCGTTCTTGATCGATGTCCGGGTTGACGGAAATCGGTTGGTCTGGTCGCAAACCGTGTCCATTGACGGAACAGCCCGAGTGGGCGAAGTGTTGGAGGCCGTCGGCCTGCCCGCACCTGAATGGACGCATCGGGCCGTACGCTCAAGGGCCGCGTTTCGCGATTGAGCCTCCGTTTGCCCTGATGATTTGAATCCTCTCCCGCCATTCTCGCCCGCAAGCATCGAAGAGGTATTGAGTGTCCAAGACAACGAAGCGCAGTTCGGCCAGGAAGAAGGTCGAACCTGCTGCTGCCGCGAACGAATCCAAGATCGCACCCATCAAGAAGAAAACTCGCACGCCACGCAAGCCCGCCGCGCGACCGCCGGCGAAGTCTGCGCGCCGCGGCCGCGATGAAGATCCCGCCCCCGAAAGTGCCGAGACTGCGGCTTCCAGCACCGCTGTCGCAGCGCCGCCGGCTGTCGCAGAAAGCCCCGTGCCGGCCCAGACTTCGACGGCACAATCGTCGCGGTCAACCTCGTCGAACGGAGTCGTCTCACGGCAGGCGCCTCGTACATCGTTTGGCGCAGGCATTTTCGACGACGAGGAACCGGTACCAGTCGTTCCAATTTCCGTGAAGGAAATGTCGCCGCCGCAGTCAGAGCGACGAAGCGTTTCCTCGCCTGTTACCAATCGCGCGCCGGAACCGGCGCGCCAAACTGCGCCGTCGCACGTTTCGCGGCCGCCCGTCGTTGCTCCGCCTTCCGCGCCTGTCGCTGAAAAGCGTTCGGAGGCAGTCAGCGAGGCCGGTATGCCGGGCGGCAGGCGCACGGCCGAGGGTCCGAAACGGGGCCGTGGCCGAAAGTCCCGAACGCAGCGGTTGGCCGAAGAGGCCGAAGTGATTGCCGCGCTGAATCGCCAGGGTGTGTCAGGCGATGTGCAGGGAGTTCCCGGGCCAGTCGGAACAGAGGGCGCCGGCGAATCAACCCATGAAGAAGTCGTGATCGTTGAATCGAAGCACACCTTGGCGGATGCCGAGGCCGTCGAGGACGACGAATCTGAAGTGCTTATTCTGCCGGTCGACGATTCTCCACTGATCATCGAGCAGTCCGATCCTGGGCCTGCGATGCCGGTCGGCGGGGAATCAACGACTGAAGGCGATATTTCGCAACGTCGCAGACGCCGTCGAGGTCGTCGCGGCCGCGGTCGCGGACGGGGCGAGTCCGCAGAGGCTCCGGCCTCGGCGCCGATCGTGGGCGACGACGAATCCGAACCGGTTGAAGAGGATGAACGGGCGATCCGAGGCACTCGCCGCCGAATTTCGGCGGACGAAGAATGGCCCGCTGACGCAGGGGTGGACCTTGAGTCCCCGGACGACGAACTTGCGGACGAAGCGCATCGCGCGCAAGAGGAGGCCGTCGACGCTGCCGTCGAAGTTCGCGAGATGTTGATCAATGTCTCGGAGTCCGAGGAATGCCGGATCGCCGTGCTCCGCGACAACCGATTGGATGAGTTGTTCATTGAGCGGACCTCGGCGTCGTCCAATGTCGGCAACATCTACAAGGGCCGCGTGACAAATGTCGAGCCTTCGATTCAGGCTGCCTTTGTTGATTTTGGTTTGCCGGCGCACGGTTTCCTGCACATCAGCGATCTGCACCCGCAGTACTTTCCCGACGGGACTTCCGACTCATCCGAACAAGTCGGCAAAAAAACGCCGCGACGACAGCGCCCGCCGATCCAGAGTTGCCTGAAGCGCGGCCAGGAAGTCATCGTTCAGGTCATCAAGGAAGGAATTGGCACGAAGGGGCCGACGCTCACGAGCTACATTTCCCTGCCGGGCAGGTTCCTGGTCATGATGCCGGGAATGGACCAACTGGGCGTTTCCCGAAAGATTGAGGATGAGAATACGCGACGCCGGATCCGCGCCCTGCTCGACGGACTCACGCTGCCCGAGGGGATCGGATTCATTGTCCGAACCGCCGGCGTGGATCGCACGCGCCGGGACCTCCAGCGCGATCTGAACTTCCTTGTGCGGCTTTGGCGACAAGTCGAACGACGGATCAAGACGGATCCCGCGCCGGCCGAACTCTACAAGGAATCCGACCTTGTGATTCGTACGATTCGCGATGTTTATGATTCCAGCCTGCGCAGGATCGTCGTGGATAGTTCCGACGTCGCCGACCGCATTCGGGAGTTTCTTGCGATTGCCAGTCCGAGGACGAGCGACGGGGTTGAGGTTTACCAGGGCGACGAACCGATTTTCCATCATCACGGAATCGAAGCTGAAATTGAGCGTCTGAATTCCAAAACGGTGCCGCTGCCGTCGGGTGGATCGCTCATCATTGAACAGACCGAGGCGATGGTCGCGATCGACGTCAACTCCGGCCGGTTTCGCGTGCCTGAAAATGCCGAGGAAACGGCCTACCGAGTGAACCTGGAGGCCGTGGATGAAATCGCGCGACAACTGCGTCTGCGTGATCTGGGCGGATTGATCGTCTGCGATCTGATTGACATGGGTTTGGAACGCCACCGCCGCAGCATTGAGAAGCGACTGGCGGACGCCCTTCGAAAGCACAAGGAGCGGGCGAAAATTCTTCGAATCTCCCGCTTTGGACTGCTGGAGATGACGCGACAGCGGCAGCGGCCTTCATTGCTGAAGAGCGTCTTCCGCGAATGTCCGAGGTGCGCCGGCAGCGGACGGGTTAAGTCGTCTGAGTCCGTCGCGCTGGATGTGATGCGCCAGATCCGTCTGGCCAGCAACCGGGAGGGCATTGCTCGGATCGACGTGCGCCTCTCGACCGCGGTCGCAAATGACCTTCTCAACCGCAAACGACACCAACTGACCGACCTGGAGCGTGCGAAGAATCAGACGATCCAGATTCATGGTGTCGAGACATTCGGTGTCGATCAGGTTGAACTCGCTTGTACCGATCTGCGCGGACGCGAGGTCGGTATCAACGCGATTCATCCGAACCACGATTCGAATCGGGGCGGCAATCGATTTTCGAATCGCGGTGGTCGACGGCGCGGCGGACGCGGTCGAGGACGAGGCACTCGTCCGAATCCGACAAAGTGATGCCGAAGTGAATTTGAGGTTTCTGGGAACAGTGTTGGTTTCGCTCCGGCAGTAAATTCCGGGTAGGAGTCGCTGGCTTGTATCGTCAAAGTCTGTCCATGCACGTTTCGCGCGTGTTCTCATGTATGATTCAGATTCGCCGTTCTTCAGAAGCGCTTGCGGCATTTCTTGCCGGCGTTCTGCTGGTCGGGGCGATCGGATGCAATACACCGGTCTGGTATCTTGATCCATCGTACGGCGTGAAACTGGCTGAAAGGGATAAGAAGCCGATGGTGTTCTACTTCAAGGAGTGGGACTCCACGCAGCACCGCAACATGAAAATCCAGGTCCTCGAAAATGCGCAGGTGAAAAAAGAGCTGCTTGATACCGTCAACATCGAGCTTGAGTTCGCATGGAGCGATCCATACCGCAAGATCTATGGCGTTCAGAAACCGCAGGTATGTGTCGTAACCGACGCTGAAGGAAACAAGATCGGACAGGGCTTGTACGTCAATCCTGTTCCGTCCGTGCCCCAGTTTCTGGATTGGTTGCGTGAGGCGAAGTCGCTCGCCCGATCGTCCAATCTCTCCGGCAGCGGGGCCGGCGCATCGGCACAGCCCTCGAACTCCTCCGCAAAGTAGCTCGTATCACGCTCGTGCTGCCTGATATAATCCTCTTTGAGAGCCGGTCACCGCCAATGCGATAGGGACGGTCCAATGCTCCGTTTCGCAGATCGTGCGTTCACGTTGCTCGAGTTGCTTGTCGTTATTGCGATAATCGCATTGCTGGTAGCGATTCTGCTTCCATCGCTGAGCGCGGCCAAGGAAGCAGCCAACGTTGGCAAATGCCTCGCGAATCTGAAGACGCTCGGCGCGACCGGCCAGATGTACATGGACGATGCCGGGGAGTACGTTCAAGTCTGGCACTTCGGATTTAACACGCAGTGGGGCACCGTAAACCTCATTTCGGAGCATGTCTTCGGCGGCTACCAAACATCGACGCCGCATCCGGAGTACGGTCTCAATACCGATATGGCGGTGATTCCGACTGAGTCTCGCCCGTTCAACAAGTATATCGCACCATGCGTCGCGCGAGGCCCGATCGCATCCTACAACTGTCCGTCCGACAAGAACTACAGCACGCCGAATGTGCAGAATCCGTGCGATCCGCCGGCGCTGGATGTCAATTACTCCTCCTTCCAGATCAACGGCATGAGCTACGCATTGAACTGGTACTGGATGGAGGGCCCGCCTTGGCTCGGCCAGAATCAGTACTATGCGGACATCGGACTTATGACCCGGGCAGGCAAGTCGATGCTCTCGCGGAAAGTCGGCGGCAGCGCCGCCAAGTTTGTCCTCTTCATGGAAAACGCGATGAACTCTTACATGCTGGACGCGCGACCCCGAAACGGGCAATTTGGTACAAGCTGTTTGCAATCGCTCGGCAAAGGCTGGCACCGGAAGTTCTCGCGCTATTCCATGGCGATGCTCGACGGACACGCCGAGTACCGGTTTATCGATTCGCGATACACATCTGACGAAAACTACGACATCTGGCCGGAGCCGGGAACCCAGCGTGGCTTTTGAAGCCGCGCATGTCGTCGGATCCGAAGAAGTCGGATATCCGGGAATGCGCGCACCGGGAGCGATGTCGTAATCGCCTCGCTTGTTGGAATCAGTCGAAAGCCTGAATCACGCCTCACCGATTGTGATAAAAATCGGCGTCCAGATGTTCACCTTCTTTTGTCGAATGTCGCGGAAGCCGGCATCGAGGAAGTACTTTCGCATCAGTGACCAGGGTGCATGGAATACGCGTGCATCCGGCGTACTTTCCATCTTCGTGATGATCACGTCAAAAACGAACCAGCCGATCACATTGTCACGGAAGCCGTCGATAAGCATCAGCCGGCCACCCGGACGCAGCACGCGATGCATCTCGCGAATCGCCGCCTGCTGATGCGGATAGTGGTGGAACGAATTGCTGCATGTCACGACGTCGAACGAATGATCCGCAAACGGCAGATGCTCTGAATCGCCATTGATGAATGACGGGGCTCCTGCACCGATTTCCTCGGCCTTCTGGTGTGCTATCCGCGCCATTGGAAGCGAGTAATCGAGGCCGACGACAGTTCGTGATGGCAGGGGACTTCCAGCGACCATGGCGGTCCATGTGCCGGTTCCGCACCCAAGATCGAGCAGATCGAAGGGCTCCGAAGAATCCCGCCGCCAGCGATGCAACTCCTCCATGAACATCCGATAAGAGGGATCGAATAGCAAATGTCGCACGATCGACCGATCGTAATTGCGTGCCCATGAATCGAACTGATGCTTGGCGCGGTCTTTGACGGCATGCGTGACAGCTGCTTTACCGTCGAGCGCTTGGCGCATGTCCGGCGATCGTTCAGGTTGTAAAGTGTCCTCGCTCATCGGGGACGATCTTATACGAACTTCCTTTGATTCGCAGGTCCGTCGCGCAGAAGACGCCCGAATCCGTTGCGCGTCTGGCTGAAACGGCCTTGGATCGTCGCTTGCAAACCGCTTGTCCAAACAAGGCTCGAGGAATCTAAAGTTACCTGTTGCACGAGGCCGATGAGGATGCTGCGACGACAGGTCGTGTCACCGCGGTCGATCGCAATTGCTCGCCGAGTTCGCAGGGAGTCAGAAAAATGTCGAAGCGAGAACTGATCAATCGCATCATGGACATCAACCGCTCGGCGCGTCGAGAGTTTCTCCAGGCTTTCACGGAAAACGATCTTGCCGACTACCTGCGACAACTCGAGTCGATTGATCCTGCGACGATGACCGTCGAGCCGCTCGAGGTTGCCAGTCAGAACTAAGCGGTGCCGCTGATCCTTCCAGCCGCCTCCGATGAGGACATCGAGCCCCCCGGCCATGCGAGGCGGCCCGGCTTCAACGCCCAATTGCTCCTTTATCAGGACGTTCACCGGGTCCAGGCTGCCATTGATTCACTGACGGCCTTGAGACCGTTCGGTCCCAGTTTCACTGTGACATCAACCAGGGATCCGACCAGTTGAAGAAAATCCCGCATTTCCTTCAGCCGCGATTGGAAGACCTTCGCGCTGTCAGCCATGTCGCTCGCCAGCCGATCCTCCGAGCCCAATCCCACCATCTCTTCGCAACGCTCAATGGTCTCTAGGATTGGCTCAACCTCGCGACGACGCCGCTGCCTCAGAATTGTTTCGAACATCTGCCATACGTCGGTCCGGCACGTAAAGTACTCCTTCCGATCGCCACGAAAGTGAACTCGCTCGATGAGTCCCCAATCCACCAGCGCACGCAGGTTCATGGATGCGTTGCCACGGGAAATGAGCAACTTGTCCATGACGTCGTCGGTGCAGGCCGGTTCATTCGAGACGAAGAGCAGGGCATGAATCTCCGCCATTGTGCGGTTGATGCCCCAGTAGCCGGAAAGCTCACCCCAGCGTCTGATCAGAAGAGCTTTGGCGGATTCGAGGTCCTTGGATGCTGTCAGTCCGGCGTCGCTCGGCGCGGCTCGGCTCTGTAATTTGAGACTTTCCGACATGTCTGTAATTCTCCTTATTGCCAGAATACATCGGATTTTCAATATGCTCTGAAACAATCATAGATCAGAAATCCCAGCCAGGCGAGCGGAAGGTGCGAAATTCGCTAAACTGGCGTCCCTGAGCCGGGGTGCAGGCACTCGCAACCCGCCGCTCGTTTGGTATCTGGTGGGTCCTGCCAAACCGGATAGAACTGTGAACAACTCGACCCCTCGGACTTGGAGGATGTGATGTACCACAACGCAGGCCGGTTTTCGGCGATTATTCTCGCGGTCAGTAGTGCTTGGTTGATTTCGGCAGCGGCTCTGGCCGGCGAACCTGTGCGCCGGGAGGTGGGGCAAGTCGTCCTGGAAGACGTGCCGGAAGTGCCGTCGGAGCTGCGCGAACGAATGAATCAGTACCTGAACGTGCGAGCCGGTTCGCTTCGGGATATTGATGACGAGAGCGGTAGCATCCTCATCAGCACACGATTCGGAAACACGGATCAACTGCACATCGTGGATCGGCCCGGCGGGGCTCGCCGACAGATTACGTTCAACGACGAGCCGGTACGCGGCGCGGCATATATCCCCAACAGCGGCGGCCGCTTCGTGTTGTATATGTCCGATCGAGGCGGCAGCGAGGCGAATCAGATCTACCGCCTTGACACGGAAGAGGGGCGCAGCACGCTTCTGACGAACGGCACGAGCCGGCACGAAGCATTGAGCGTCGCCCGAAACGGAAAAATGATTGCATTTACAGGCACGGGGCGCAACGGGCGCGACAACGACATTTACACCGCGCAAGCTCCGGATTTCAAGCCGAAGCTCGCCATGGAGGTAAGCGGCGCCTTCTATCCGGTGGATTTCAACCGCGATGCCACGAAGTTGACGGTCATGGAATATGTCTCGGAAAAGGAGTCATACCTTCATCTGTTGGACATCGCGACCGGCAAATCCACCATCCTAACGCCAAAGGGAGAGAAACATGCTTACTCCGGCGGCGTGTTTTCCGCTGACGGCAAGCAGCTCTATTTCATGAGCGATCGCGATGGGCAGTTTCAGTCGCTGTATCGTCGCGATATGGCTACCAACAAGGATGAGATCCTTACGGGCAACCTCCCGTGGGATGTCGAGTCGGTGGCGGTGTCGCCCGGCGGGAATCTTGTCGCATTCACGGCGAACGAAGACGGACAATCGCGGCTATACACCATGAAACCTGACGCCGGATCCTACGAGGCCGTGACTTCGATCCCGGTCGGACTGATTGGCGGTCTGCGATTCACGCGTGACGGAAAACAGATCGGCATGACGCTCAACACGCCGACGATGCCCGGCGATGTGTTCATACTTCACGTCGACGACGGACGACTGGTCCGATGGACCATGAGCGAGACCGGCGGATTGAATCCGGCTCGATTCGTCTCCCCCAAGCGCATTGCATATCCCACGTTTGACAGCATCAACGGCAAGCCAC
Organism: Phycisphaerae bacterium; assembly: GCA_019636475.1. NCBI lineage: Bacteria > Pseudomonadati > Planctomycetota > Phycisphaerae > Phycisphaerae bacterium. Next base: position 175,526 of record JAHBXN010000007.1, on the reverse strand, counting down.
GTGATATTCCGGCCTATTATTACAAGCCCGTCGGAAAAGGACCTTTCCCGGTCATTATTGCAATTCACGGTGGGCCCGAAGGGCAGGAGCGCCCGAGATTCTCGAGCGTGTTTCAGTTTTGGGCGACCGAACTCGGGGCGGCGGTCGTGATACCAAACGTTCGCGGCTCGACGGGATATGGCAGGGACTATCACATGCTGGACGATGGGATGAATCGCGAGGACAGCGTTCGGGACATCGGCAGCCTTCTGGACTGGATTGAGAAGCAGTCGGAGCTGGACTCCAAGCGCGTGGCGGTCTATGGCGGCTCGTACGGCGGATATATGGTGCTGGCCTGCCTGACGCACTTTCCGGATCGAATCAAGGCGGGCGTCGATATCGTCGGAATCGCCAACTTCATCACTTTCCTGGAGAAGACCGCGCCATATCGGCAGGATCTTCGACGGCCGGAGTACGGCGACGAGCGCATCCCGGAAATGCGGGAATTTCTGGAACGAATCTCACCGTTGAACAACGCCGACAAAATAAAATCGGCGCTGTTCGTTCAGCATGGTGCGAATGATCCGCGCGTTCCCGCCTTCGAAGCCGAGCAAATTGTCAAAAAGATGCGAGAAAACGGCCGAACCGTCTGGTACATGCTTGCAAAGGACGAAGGACACGGCTTTGCCAAGAAGGAGAACCGTGATCTGGCCACGCTGACGGCCACCATGTTTCTGGAGAGTCAGTTGAAGAACTGATCCGTCGTGGTGCGTCAGGTTGATTTTTCGACGCCGTAGTAGGTTTCGAGCGGAGTGTCGATGCTTTGTCGCACGATGCTCGCCACGTTATCGAGTTCGGGCGGGGACAAGGGCGAAGCATACTTCTCCGCAGTATGCCGGGCGATCGTGTAGATCTGAACCAGCTTCAGTTTTCCACCGGCCGACTGAATCGCTTGCAGGCGGGCGGCGAACGCCGCGACTTCCTCGTCGGGCGGCGGGGCGCCGTGAATGCGCATCCAGAGCGATTGGATGACGATCGGCCGAAGGACGGCGGCTTCACGAATCTGCGCCAGCACATGTGAGAGCGGAAAGTTCGGTCGATTCACCTGCTCATAATATTCCTGGGTGCCGGCATCCAGTTTGGCCCAGATTTCACCATTGTTTTCATCCATCGTGCGCAGCCCGGCCGCGACATCGGGTCGGGTCAGATAGCAGGCATCCGTGATGAGAACGATCTTCGTGTCATGAAGCCGGCGATCGGACTTGAGATCTGCGACCAGTCGAACGGCCTCGGCGAAATGCGGAAAGGTTGTCGGCTCGCCATCGCCTGAGAAAGCGATGTCGCGAACGACGCGCTGGTCATTGGGCAGGGCGGAAAACGGCGAATCTCGGAAGAGGCTCGTCGAGATGGCGGCATCCAGAAGACCGGCAAGTTCTGATCGCACGAGGTGGAGGTCCACCTTACGCACAAGCCCCGGTGTTGAGCGATCGACCTGGCAATAGATGCAGTCGAAATTGCACGCCTTGTCGGGGTTGAGGTTGATGCCGACGGATAGACCCTTGCTGCGCCGCGATATCACGGGGTAGCAATAAAGAAAGTCCTGCCACCGCCGATTGTGGTCGGCGTAAGCCTGCCTCAGTTCGATCGAACGACTGTCGTCCATCCGGGCATTCCAGCACCGCGCAGCACCGGATGAAGCGGGTCCGCACGACGGTGTCGCGGCATCACTTCTCGGCAGTGTTGTCGCTCGTCTCCCTCGGCAACTTGGCCACGCTCACGGCTGTTCGCTGAAGACGCGGAGCCAGGGCCCACGGCTGATCGCTCATGAGCTTCATTCGCATGACGATCAGCGCGGATGCCAGTTGCGGATCGACGTCCGGGTTCGGATCTTCAGGAAATTCCTCCGCCGGCTTACTGGACGGCCGTCGCTCCAGCACTTCCTTCGGAACATCACCGGTTTGCCCCTTGCCTTTCAGCACATCGCGCTCGCGTCGAAGCCGGAGAATCTTCGCAACCTCCTGCGGGATGGTGTTCACGACGATATGCGGCTCGACGCCCCAGCTCTTGGAATCCGGCTTCTTGTGGAGACAATACCATTGATCGTCGCCCGGCATGTCCTTGTCGGGAACGTAGTAGTACGCCGTCGTCAGCTTCAGATAGGCCTGCGCGTCCAGAATCGGGATCAGATTCTGCACGCTGCCCTTGCCGAACGTTCGCGTACCGATGATGCATGCTTCCTTGAGGCCGGCCAGCGCGCCGGCGACAATCTCGCTGGCGCTGGCGCTGTATTCATTGACCAGAATGATCATCGGAACCGAGTTGTGTCGGGCCCGTCTGCCGGCAGCCTTGAGCACCATGTTCTGGCCCCGATCTCGCCCCTTTGTGCGGACGATCGGAGAATTATTCGGGAGAAACAGGTCGCACATGTCGCGCGCGGCATTAAGCAGTCCGCCCGGATTGAATCGCAGATCGAGGATCAGGCCACGACAATGCTCCTTATCGAGTTGAGTCAGCGCCTTCTCCAGATCAGGAACGGTCTTGTCCATGAAGCCGCTGACCCGGATGTAACCCACCTTCAAATTGTCGTCGATCATGTAATCCCAGCCGGTGGGCTTAAGCTCGTCTCGCATGTGGCCGCGGACCGTGCGAATGCTGATTCGCTTCCGGACCAGCTCGATATCGCGCACTTCATGGGAGACGCCGTCTTCAATTGTCAGCAGAACTGACGAACCGGCCTCCCCCGTGATATTTTTCACGGCTTCGGTGATCGTCATTTCTTTGGTTGGCTTGCCTTCGACTTTGAGGATGAAGTCACCTGGCTTTACACCGGCGTTGTAAGCCGGGGAATCCTCCAGAGGCGATTCGACGCGGACCGGTTTGCCGATCTCCTGGGTGATCTGAATTCCGACGCCGACGAACTCGCCGCGTGTGCTCTTATTGAATTCAGCCACCTCGGTCGGCCAGATGACGGAGGTGAATTCATCGAGCGGCTCGGAAATGCCCGCGACGATCTCATCGACGATCACCGATTCAGGAAGGCGAATCGTGTCGGCGTTGGCCTCAAGGATCGTGTTGAAGACCGAGCGCAGAGAACGAGCCGTGAATCGCGTTGAGCCTTCGACCTCACGCTTAAGTTGTCCCTTGAGTCGATTGACAAATCGTGCCACCAGGTCCTTTTCACCAAGCGTGGGGAATGTTTTCGAAAGCGATTCCGACTCTGCGAGGATGAGGAGATGCTCAATACCGTCGCGACCTATCTTTCGAAAATCAGGGGTCTCGACATAGTCGGCCTCGATCCGATCGACGATTTCTCGAAGGGCGTCCGGGGTCACGCCCTCGAGGTCGGCCCGCCATGTCGATTTCTTCTCATTGCCGTACACAAACTCGAGATGCGCCCGCTTGGCGCAAAAATCGAAGCCGCTCTTGTATTCCTTGTGATCGGGGAAGATCCGAACGAGAACATCGTAAAGAGACAGCGCGTCCCGCCATTCGCCGGCCGTCTTGTGTCGCTCGATCTCATCCAGGACGTTGACGACAATCTCCTGTAGCCACGGCTCTTGTCGGAATTTCTCCTCGTCCCGGGTGTTCAGCAGGGCGTTTTGAGCAGCGAAGAGCGCTCGGCTCCACTTGTAACGCAGGTCGGCGTCGTCATGCGATCCGAGTTCCGCGCCATCCAGACCGCTTGCTTCATCCTCATCCTCATCCGAATTGGGCGCTTCCTCGGAAGTTTTTGCCCCTTCATCGCGGTCCCGGACTTGTCCGCTTGAATCCTTTGATTCGGGATTGTCCGCCGAGTCGGCAGGCTTGCCTTCACGGGCTTCCTTCGCAGCCTCGATCGCTCGATCGACGTAGAAATTGTACATCGCCTGGCGGAACGACTCGCGGCTGTTCTCCAGATTATCCAACTGGACAATCCAGGAAAGTGCTGACTGAATCGACTTGTTGCCGGGCTCCGCCGTTTGCAGACGGCGGATCGTTTCGAAGCCTGCCCGGAAGTCGCCTGCCAGGATTTGATCCGAACCCTTGATCCAAAGCTCACGGGACTCAGCTGACGCGAGGCGCGGCGAATCATCCGCGAAAACCGGAACTGCCATCAGCGACAGGCTGAAAAGCAGAGCAAGAGATGTTAGAGAGATCCTCCATGAACGACGGCGAGCGGAATGACTGGACATAGGTCCTCCTTCTAAGATTGAATCGGATGCTCGGAAGCGATCTAACTCAATCGATGGGATTCTATGGCAATTTGTGAGGCTTGAACGTGCGCCTTTGACGGGATGAAAAATGGTCGGGCCTCCTCCAAGAGTCCGCAACGAGCATGGCAATAGCCATTGCTTGCGGGAGCAGGCCGGTCCACGGCCGAATCAATCGATATCGGTCGGCAGTACCGGTCGGGCGATCGCCACGCCGGAGCGTCAAACGGCCATCGCTCAGTGATTATATGATTCATACGAAATCAGGTTCAATATTCTCGGTCGCCCATCGCGATCCGCCAAATCGATTATATCCGCGATCATAGGCCCCGTGATGCCGCGCTGGGAGGTCGAGCCGGCTGAAATTGCCCGCCCGCGCCTATCAGTCTCATCGGATCGAGCTTGTCGCACACTTGACGTACTCCCGACAGGCGACTCCTGCCTGCCGGTCGTTATGGGGTCGCCCGGGATTCCGCCGTTCGTGCCGCCGAGAATATTCCGCAGATTCGGGAGGCCGCGACAGCGATTGCAATGATGAAAAACGCGTCAACGGTCCATCGAATCCTGGATAACGGTATGAAAAAAACGGCGACAAAAAGCTGGCTTGCGACGATCAGCAAAAACAGGCTTCGGGCAGTCAGGCCCGACCGGAGTAGAGCGAGAGCCGGAATCCCGATCAAAAGAACATGCGAGGGGGAAAAAAACGGAAGACAGCGGGAGGAAGTGAGGATGTGGCCGCCATAGGCGATGGCTGCGACGATTAGCGCGACCAGCGAGATCCATCGCAGTCGGCCAAAATTTCCGGGCGGATGTACCGCAACTTCGGGTCGGCCGCGTCGTGCGCATACCGCGAAGAGAGCGGCCATAGCCAAGGGCAGTAGCGGTCCGAATCCGGGAATGGTCGGCGTGAACCACACACGCACCTTTCGAAACAGATTTGTCACAACTTCTCCCGGGTTATCCCGAATGAACGACCAAGCCTGTCGGCGAAGTTCGTCGTCAGCGGCGATTTCGGAGAAGCCGCGTTCGGCGCGGAGCCGATCGAATCGACCGTAGTCAGCGTGGGCGAGTCCAGGGTTCGCGGCATAATCCGAATTATGGCCAAGGTAGAGATTGATCCCCCCGGTCGTCGACAGTGTCAACCGACCCAGCCGCGTGTGATTGCGGTAGACCCAGGGTGCGAGGATCAGAAGTGCCGGAACTGTCAATAATATGGCATCGCGCACAACGGACACCGTGCCTCGTCGGCGCGACCACACGGCGTGAATAACAAACGCGAGCAGTAACACGATCGCATTCGGCCGCCCAAGCGCCGCCAGCCCGATGAAGGCGGAAGCGGCGCCAATGGCAAGCGCCCGAGTAACAGGATGCGGGGATTCGGCCGGCGTTCCGCCGTGGTTTATGTCATTCCGAAGACTGGCCAGATAGGCGTAGGTTGCCGACAGGACGCAGAAATTGACAAGCGTCTCGGTCAGAAAAAGGGTTTCCAGATAGAGAAATGGCGCGTAGAGCGCTGAAATCACACCGGCGATCATTCCGGCCCGCACATCCAGCACCCGGGCGGCCAGCAGCGCGATCAGCATCGTGTTGAGCCACGCAAGGGCGGACTGGACGAGTATGGCGGCACTATACCAGTATTCCCGAGGCTGAGTCTGATAGATGAGTGAAAGAAATGCAGGATACAGCGGCGGGCGCTTGGCGATGTCGCCCGACGGCAGGCGGAGTTCCCCCTTTTCGGCCAGCGAGATGGCGAGGTCGATATACTCCCGTTCATCCGGAGAGCGTGTTTCGTAATAGAGTTCGGTTGGGGCAGGCCGCGTCGAATAACCATCGACGGGGAGCGATGACTGGTTGGAGCCGATTCCTGATGCGGGCGCCGATGCGGTGGCCAGACGCGCCAGGTACGTCGGGTCAGGTGAAATGAATGCCCATGTTCCGTGGCTGATCGCGGCGACGATTGCAATCGGTATCAGCCAGCGATCGGTCGATTGAACCGCCGCGGCCTTCGGTTGGGAGCACTGGTTCACGCCGGTGGTTCTCACGGATAAGGCGGCTCTGAAGTGCAGCGCAGCGAGGTGCGTCCCGCACGAGCAACTTGGTCACGTTGGATAGCCAGCCGCGCAAGTAACCGGCACGACCCACAGACGGTCATTGAACCTCGCCTCGATGCGACGACGGCATGATAGCACGTTCCTCGAATTGACGGGAAGACACCCCGGCATCGTACCATGCAATGAGTTCGCCGCTGGCGTACTCATCCCAACACTTGGTAGAATCCGCTCCATTCTCGCCGGAATCCATCATCGCGTCGCGCGAATCGCGGCTGTCGCTTGGGAGGCGCATTGTGTCACAGCATTCAAGCTCCGGGTCGGAACCAGGTACGGTTCAATCGACCCAGGCCCACTCGCCCTATGTTCCCGCCGAAACCATCATGCCGGAATTGACGATCGCCCCGGTCGTTGTCGGCGCCTTGCTCGGAATCGTCTTTGGCGCTTCCTCGCTTTATCTTGTTCTGCAAGTCGGCATGACGGTGTCGGCTTCGATTCCGATTGCCGTACTGTCCATCACACTGTTTCGGCTCTTCACGCCGATATTTGGCCGTCCTGCGACCATCCTCGAGAACAACATTGTCCAGACCACCGGTTCGGCGGGAGAGTCAATTGCATTCGGCGTTGGCGTGACCATGCCGGCCCTGTTGATCCTTGGATACGACCTCGAATTGCTTCGCGTGATGCTCGTCGCGGTGCTGGGCGGGCTGCTCGGCGTATTGATGATGATTCCGCTGCGGCGCGTGTTCATTGTCAAGCAGCACGGACAACTCACCTACCCGGAAGGCGTCGCCTGCGCGGATGTCCTTATTGTGGGTGAAAAGGGCGGTTCGTCAGCTGCCAAGGTCTTCTCGGGTTTCGGACTGGCGTTCTTATATCAGTTTCTCATGGACGGTTTCGGCCTCTGGCTCAAGGAGCCGTCGCGCTTGCTGAAATTCCTCCGAAAGAGCGGTGAGACAGCATTTGAGTTCAAGGGGGCTTCCATTGCGATCGAGGCTTCGCCGGCGCTGCTCGGGGTCGGATACGTCATCGGACCGAAGATTTCGTGCATCATGGTTGGCGGAGGCATTCTGGCTTCGTGGGTGCTGATGCCGATGATCAAGCTCTTCGGCGACGGCCTTGAGACACCTCTCTATCCGGCAAAGGAGTTGATTCGCGACATGTCGCTGGGTGATCTCTGGCATGAGTATGTTCTTTACATCGGGGCCGGCGCGGTCGCTACCGGTGGCATCATCAGCATGTTCCAGTCGCTTCCAACGATCATCAAGTCCGTGCGCGCGGGTTTCTCGGATCTGGCGGGTGCGAAGGCGCGAAGAACTGTGGGAACTGTTGAAAAGTCTGGCGGCAATCGCCTGGATCGAGACATGTCAATGCGCGTCGTGATTTTCGGGAGTCTCGCGCTCGTGCTGGCGATTTGGGCCGCGCCGATTCTTGAAATCGAACTGCTCAGCGCTGTTCTGATCGTGATGTTCGGCTTCCTCTTCGTCACCGTCTCTGCGCGATTGACCGGCGAAATCGGCTCTTCGTCCAATCCCATTTCGGGCATGACGGTCGCCACGCTGCTTCTGACCTGTCTCGTGTTCGTTCTGGTTGGTCGCACGGGTGAAGTTTATCGGCTTGCCGCCATGTCCATCGCGGGAATTGTGTGCATTGCCTGTTCGAATGGCGGCACCGTGGCACAATGTTTGAAAACAGGCTATCTGGTTGGAGCAACTCCCCGCCATCAGCAGGTGTCCATTCTGATTGGAGCGCTGACTTCCGCGCTGGTCATCGGCGGAACACTCCTCATGCTCAACAACGCAGGCACGGTCTATACAAAAAAGAACTTACCGGATGTGCTCATCGACGCCTCAAAGCTCTCGGGTCGGGAAAAGCCGGGCGGCTCCTATGCGGCGAAGGACACGGCCGAGTACCGCGTGCTTCAGGCCCGGCTGGATGACATCGAGGGTGTCCCGCAAGGAAAGTATCTTGTCGACGATGCCGGCCACATTCAATATCTGGTCGATCCGGGCATCAACGGCCGTGTCACCCAGACGGACGATGGCTCGACCGTGAAAAAATTCAGCGCGCCCAAAGCCACGCTCATGTCATTCATTGTCGATGGCATCCTGCGACAGAAGCTGCCCTGGTCGCTCGTATTGCTGGGCGTCGCGCTGGCGATTGTCCTGGAGTTGGCGGGCGTGCCGTCGCTGCCGTTTGCCGTGGGCGTATATTTGCCGTTGTCGGCCTCGACGCCGATTTTCGCCGGTGGAATGATTCGATTGCTCTCCGACAAGCTGGCAAAGCGAACGTCCGGCGAGTCCGACCTGAGTCCCGGCGTCCTGCTGTCATCAGGCTATATCGCCGGTGGGACCATCTGTGCGATCATTGTGGCATTTCTCGGGATCTATGACACACCGAAGGCATGGTTGGCTGCGGGAGCCGAGCGCGTCACCGATTGGTTCGTGCGCATCGGCCTGCCGCCCGACTTCTCGTCGCTGCCGTGGGTAACGCTCGTGCCGTTTGGCGTTCTCGCATTAATGCTCCTGTTCGTCGGTTCTCGAAACGGGAAGAACACCGCGGCCTGATGTCGCAACCACGCAGACGGAGCGAGCCGGGTTCAATGCCCTCTGATGCACAATTGACCTCGACAGCCCCGATCGGCCTGCCGCTTTTCGATCCGCGGCCGGTCGTGCTTTCCCATGACTTGGTTCGCCTCGAGCCGCTGGCGCTTGGACATGCAAATGATCTCTGCGCCGCGGCGTCGCAGGAAATCGAGAGCTGGCGGTATATGCCTGTGCCTGGCTTGGCTGACGCGGCAACCGCCGAGCGTTGGATCAGCGAGGCCAACGCGAGGTCAGCCGCCGGAGGAGAAATTGCTTTCGCGATTGTGGATGGCGTCTCAGGCCGTGCCGTCGGCTCGACGCGCTATCTGGATATTCGCCGGGAGCATCGCGGCCTCGAGATCGGCTATACCTGGCTTTCGCCGGACGTGCGGCGGACGGCTGTGAACACGATCTGCAAGTATCTCATGTTATGTCATGCCTTTGACCGGTTGGGCGCCATTCGCGTGCAATTGAAAACGGATTCGCGCAACACGCGCTCGCAGACAGCGATCGAGCGCATCGGCGCAGTTCGCGAGGGTGTCCTCCGAAGCCACATGATCTGCTGGGATGGCACTCTGAGAGATTCTGTTTACTACGCAATCACCCGCGACGAATGGCCGGGCATTCGAACAAAGCTGGCGTCCTTGTGCGGCGCAACCATGTAGATGAGCGCGTTTGTTGGTTCGGATGCGGGAGAGGCGAGGAATTGCCTTGAAGAATTTCGGTCAGAGGCGAAAGCGACGGTGCCCGGCGCCGAAATTGCGGAGGTCAGCCCGAAGCAGAATCTGCGCCAATGTGACGATGTAATGCAGGCTCCGATCCACGATTCCGACGATCGTCGGAAAAAGCCCGCGTCAGTGCGCGAGAACGGCATTTTGTTTCAAGCGAATCCGCGACAATCACTTCCTCGCTTCCGGCGTCTTTCCCGGTCCGTCCGCGGGGGCGAAGCGTTTGTTCAGCCACTGGGAAACGGCACTCAGCGCCTCGGGCGCGAAGGTCTCCTCAATGAAGGAGTACTCCGTCGGCAGTCCAGTGCCGGAATGCTGAAACAGGTGATTGAGGCCTTCGAGCCTTAAGATGGTAACGTCCTTGTTGCCCGCATCATGAAGTGCCTTCTCAATCCCAGGCAGGTTGTCGTCGCAGAGGACCTGCAGATCGAGCGTACCGTTTATTGCAAGCACTGGACACTTCACCCGGCGCAGCGCTTCACGTGGATCGTGTGCGATGAAATACCGCATCCAGGGCGATGCGCTCGACTTCATTGCGAGTTCGACCGCCGCATCCAGTTCCTTCCCATCCATTGGCTTGCCGGCTGGCTCATATTGAATTTTCACTAGTTCGCGAAGCGTCTCGCGAAGTTTCTCCTCGCTCGAATCATTCAGGAGTGCGTCAAAGAAGCGAGACTGCGCCTCAAGCTGGCGATCCACATTGTGCCGATACACCCCGGACACGCGGGCAATTCGCTCCAATTGGCCCGACAGCACCTTGCGGCCCGGTACGCCGCTTCCCGCCAGCATTATTACCGCCGCGACGTCGCGGTCTTCCGCCGCGATCATCGGCGCGATGACGCCGCCTTCGCTGTGGCCGATGAGGCCGATGTGTTTCGGATTGATGTCCTTGCGCGTTCTCAGGAAATTGAGTGCCGCACGCGCGTCATTCGCCAGATCGGCGGTAGTGGAACGTCGCAATACGTCGAGGGGCGCGGTAGAGCCGCCGACGCCGCGGTCATCGAACCTTAACACGGCGATTCCCTCACGGGTGAGATGGTCCGCCAGAACAAGGAACGGTTTGTGCCCGAGGAGCGTTTCATCCCGATCCTGCGCCCCGGACCCGGAAATGAGGACAACCGCCGGGAATGGACCTTGGCCGGTGGGCCGAGTGAGCGTGCCGGCCAACGTGATGCCGTCTTTGCTGTTCTTGAAGGTGACTTCTTCGGCTTCGTAAGGGAAAGGCGGTTTCGGGGTCTGCGGTCGTCGCGGTCCGACCTCGCGGGCTTCGGATTCGGTGATCCGTTCGGCGGTGACGATGAATTTTTGACCGAACTGTGTCATCGTTCCCTCGGCTGATTTCCCGTCGGGATCGACGTCAAGATCGAATTCGGCCGTGGTGCTTCCGACGGCAAGCGTGAATTTCATCCGCTCGGGTCCAAGTGTGATTTCCCGAAGTGGGAGCCCCTTCGCGCCTTGAGCGGGAATATCAATGGTGCCGGTGGGCGATTCTTCGTCTCCACCGAACCGCACAACAAAATCAAGCACCGTTCCCGAAACCATGATTTTGCCCTGCCATACGCAGGATGACGGGGTTGGCATGGAGGATGGCGAGTCTCCATGGACGCCCGCTGCTGCGGTAAACGGGATCAGAATCGGGAAGAGCGCAAAAGCCGTCCGAACGACCTCGAGCAGGCGAGTGCGAATCATTGCTGTCGTACCTCCATTGATTTCGGAAGACTTGCCATCGGTCTCGATCGCACAACCGGTATGGATCCTGTAGTTTGTGGCGAACTCGCAATCATTTCTGCCGTAGCCTAATGTTTGTAGGGGTGAAGGGAACACCACCTGATAGCCTCTGGATTGTGTTCAATTTGCCGAGATGAACGTGGTTTTGCGTTCTCCGTGATAACTGCTTGACTTGCATAAGGTTGGGGATTTAGCAATTTCTTGACAGCCTCGATTCTGTCGGCTAAAGTGCCCGATTCGATCAGCGGCGATGCCATGCGGCCGTCCGCAACCGGCGTTGACGCGTCCTCGAATCTGGTTCGAGGGTGGCGGGAATGTCCACCCGCTCTCGGGATTTGGCCGAGAAGCCCGCATCGTGATCCCGTTTGATAGAACGAGAATGAATAGGTGACCTCATGGTTCCAGCAAGAAAAGCATCCAAATCCGCGAAACGCGCTCGCGCGTCTCACCACGCGCTTCGACCGCTGAATCTGTCAGCGTGTCCTCGCTGCGGTACCGCCAGACTTCCGCACCGCGCGTGTCAGAATTGCGGCTACGTCAATGGCAAAGTTTCGCTGAAGGTCGAAACCAAAGAGAGCTGATCATCCATGCGAATCGCAGTCGACGCCATGGGGGGCGACCACGCTCCCGAGGAGATCGTCCGCGGCGCGATCGAAGGTCTCTCGTTCCTCGAGAACGACGACGACCAATTGGTACTTGTCGGCCGCGAGGATGCGATCAAGCCTTTTCTACCATCCGATGGGCTCCCTCCAAAAGTCTGCATCGTTCATGCGCCGGAAGTCATCGGGATGGATGATTCTCCGGTGGAAGCGCTGAAACTGAAGCGTCAATCCTCGATGGCGATCATGGCGAAAATGGCCGCCGATCGGCAGGTGGACGCCGTCATCAGTGCTGGCAACACCGGGGCCTTCGCTGCCGCGTGCCAGCTCAAGATGAAGACGATCGGCAATGTGCAGCGTCCGGGCATCGCCGTGGTGCTGCCTTCTTTTGCGGGCCCGCTGACAGTCTGCGACGTCGGGGCCAATGTCGCGCCGAAGCCGGCGCACCTGCTGCAATACGCACAAATGGCATCAGCCTATGCGGAGTGCGTCTTGAAGATCAAGAATCCACGTGTGGGTCTGATCTCGATCGGTGGTGAGGATGTCAAAGGCAATCCGCTCGTCAAGCGCGCCAATGAAATGATGCGCACAAACACGTCGATCCGCTTCATCGGTAACGTCGAAGGGCGCGAAGTGTTTTCCGGTGCTTGCGAGGTTGCCGTCTCGGACGGCTTCGTCGGCAATGTCGTACTGAAGCTGACAGAGGGATTGGCGACCGGCCTGCTGCGGATCATTTCTCGCGAAGTGCATCAGATGAGTCCGGAGATGGCACAGCGGCTGGAGCCGGTTTTTCAGGAGATCTGGCGCAAACACGATTACAGTGAATATGGCGGCGCGCCGCTGCTGGGCGTGGACGGCACGTGCATCATCTGCCACGGGAGTAGCGACCACCGCGCCATCCGAAATGCGGTGCGCATTGCCGCCGAGTTCATCCGCACCGAGTTAAACAAGGTCATCGCATCCCGCCTGACGGAGATCGAGGACGATGATTAAACCGTTGGGCGTGCGAATCGCCGGGTCGGGCCATGCGCTTCCGAAGCGTGTGGTGACCAATCATGAGATCGCGACAAGGCTCGAAACCTCGGACGCTTGGATCCGCGAGCGAACGGGTATTCGCGAGAGGCGGTTTGCCACCCGCGAACAGGGCGAAACCACTGCATCGCTTGCCTGCGAAGCCGCGAAGCTCGCTCTCGCCGATGCCGGCATGACCGCGGACGAACTGGACCTCATCATCGTCGCGACAATTACGCCCGAGGCGACCCTGCCTTCCACCGCGTGCTTTGTCCAGCAGGCTCTCTGCACCCGGCCCGTTGCGGCTTTCGATCTGGTCGCGGCCTGCAGCGGCTTTGTCTATTCGCTGTTGACATCGACTTTCATGCTCCAGAACAGCTCATTCAGGAAGGTTCTCGTCATCGGTGCCGAAGTCATGTCACTGATCTCCGACATGGAAGACCGGGCGACCTGCATCCTCTTCGGGGACGGCGCCGGCGCCGTTGTTCTGACCGCCACCGAGAACACCGATGGCCCGGCGATTCTCCATTATTCCATGAGTGCCGAGGGCAGCGGCGATTCGCTCCTGCATGTGCCCGCGGGCGGTTCCCGCGTGGGCGTGTCGAACATGACGGTCAACGAGCGTCTGCACTATGTGAAGATGAACGGCCGCGAGGTGTACAAGCGGGCGGTGAAGCGGAATCTGGATCTGGTTGATTCGACACTGGCCGAGTCCGGGGTCAAGCCCGAGGACATCTCATTGGTGATTCCGCATCAGTCCAATCTTCGTATCATTGAATCCGCGCGGGAACGGCTGGGCTTGCCGCCGGAAAGGGTGTACACCAATATCGATCGCATAGGCAATACATCCGGCGCCTCAATTCCGATTTGTCTGGATGAGTGCCGCCGCAGTGGGCGGCTGAATTCCGGTGATATCGTGTTGCTAATCGCGTTCGGCGCGGGATTCACATGGGGTTCGGCGCTGGTGCGATTGTAAGCCATCAGCGACGCGGCATGGGCGATCAATAGCGGGGTAGTCGGGCTGAAAAATCGTTCTTGAATTCCGGCGCCAGGGCCGCGTGCTACTTTTCGAGGAAGCGCATTGGGTAAGACAGCAATTGTATTTCCGGGGCAGGGCGCTCAGGTCGTCGGCATGGGCAAGGACATCGCCGAGATGTCTGATGCGGCTCGCCGCGTCTTCACGCGCGCCGATGAGATTCTCGGCCGAAAGTTGAGCGAAATCTGCTTCGAAGGACCGGCCGATGTTCTAAACGCGACGGATACGTCCCAGCCGGCCATCTTCGTGATGTCTGCTGCCGTTTGGGCGGCGATGCAGGAGCGCGGTCTCGACTCGGAGTTTGCTGCAACGGCGATGGCGGGTCTGAGCCTTGGCGAATACACCGCGCTTCATCTTGCCGGATGGATTGGATTCGAGGACGGGCTTCGACTGGTGGCAGAGCGTGGCCGATTGATGCAGGCCGCGGCGGAGTCATCCGGCGGCAGCATGGTGTCGATCATGGGTGTCGGCGAGGATGTCGTCCAGAAGATCTGCGACGAAGCCGCCGATGGCGAAGTCCTCGGCCCTGCGAATTTCAACTGCCCCGGTCAGATCGTAATCTCTGGATCCAAAGGGGCTTGCGAGCGATCGGTCGCGATCGCGGAAAAACATTCCGCCCGAGCAATTCCCCTGGTGGTGGCGGGGGCGTTCCATTCATCACTGATGGAGCCCGCCGTCGATGGGCTAAAGTCGGCATTGGCTGCGGTTTCGATCAATCCGACCCAAATAGGTGTGGTATCAAATGTCTCCGCTGACTATCATGCCGGTCCTGACGAGGTTCGCACGCTCCTGAGGGAGCAGATTGCGAAGCCGATTCGCTGGCAGGCGTCGATCGAGCGTTTGATCGCCGAGGGTTATGATCGGTTTGTGGAAGTGGGGCCGGGACGTGTGTTAACCGGCCTGTTACGCAAGATTAGCCGGGCGGCGACGGGCGTGAATTTTTCATCGGCCTCGGCGTTTGAGAAGCGCGGTTGATGTGGTTGGGATGGGGGATTGTCGCCCCAGCGACTCTTGCGATTTTGTCATCATGGATGTGCGCAGGCCCAGGGCATTGTCGGGAGCGTACTAATTAGGATTCAGAGGAAGAAAGAGAGCCCGCATGGCAGGACTGGTTGATCGGGTGGCAATCGTGACCGGCGGGTCGCGCGGAATTGGGCGGGCGATCTGCCTGGCGCTCGCGCGCGAAGGCGCGACGGTGATTGCATGCGCTCGTGATACAAGCCGGCTTTCGGCGCTGCCTTCGCTCGCGGCGGATCAGAAACTACCGGGACGGATTGTTCCGCGCGCGCTGGACATCACCAACTCTCCGGATATTGAAAAGTGGGTGGACCAGGTCGCCACCGATTTCGGCAGCATCGATGTCCTCGTGAACAATGCGGGAATCACCGACGACGGGCTGATCATGAACATGACGGTCGATCAGTTCGATCGCGTGATTGATACGAACCTTCGTGCTGTGTTTGTCATGACGCGCGAAGTCAGCAAGTTCATGGTCCGCGCTCGATGGGGTCGCGTGGTCAACATCACGAGCGTCTCCGGAATCATGGGCAACGCGGGCCAATCGAACTACGCCGCCAGCAAGGCCGGCGTCATTGGCCTGACGAAGTCGGTCGCAAAAGAGCTGGCTCGCCGCGGCGTCACATGCAATGCGGTTGCGCCAGGCTTCATCAAAACCGACATGACGAATATCCTCTCGGAAAAGGTCAAGGAAGCAGTCAAACCGCTCATACCGCTCCAGCGCTTTGGCGAGCCTGAAGAAGTTGCGGCGGCCGTGGCGTTTCTGGCGTCACCGGCGGCAAGTTACGTCAACGGGCAGATTCTTGTTGTCGATGGCGGTCTTCATATGTGATTGTGGGACTCTTAGGCGGTTCGCGCGTCGCGTGGGCGTCTCGCGAGGGAAGATGGTAAGGATGTTTCCGACAGGGCGGCGCGGGCCGACGGGCGGCATCCCCAATCAAAGTGAGTCAGTCAAGTGGAGAAAAACGTAGTGGCTGTGATGACGGAACAGGAAATATTTGACAAGGTCGTCAAGATCGTAAGCGAGCAGATGGGTGTCGAGGCGAAGGAAATCACCCAGGACACATCCTTCGTCAACGATCTGAACGCGGATTCCTTGGACACGGTCGAACTGGTCATGGAGTTCGAAGACCAGTTCGAATTGAGCATCCCCGATGAGGAAGCCGAGAAGATCAGCACCGTCGGTCTGGCTGTGAAGTACATTCACAAGGCTCAGTCGGAGAAGGGCGGTAAGGAAGGCTGAATTTCGGTCGCTTTCGGCCGAGTGCTTCCGGTTCGTTTGGTTCCGAGGCGAGGCTTGTTGGATGTCTGATCGGCGTCGAGTCGTCATAACGGGAATGGGTTTGATCAGTCCGCTCGGAAACACGGTTGACGTGTTCTGGGAGCGGCTGATTGCCGGGCAGAGTGGGATCGCGCCAATTGCCAGTTTTGACGCATCCCTCTACGGCACGCGCTTTGGCGGTGAGGCTCGTGAATACGATCCGTCGAAGTTCTTCGACAAGCGCGAAGAAAAGCGCCTCGACCGGTTTGCCCAACTCGCCGTCTGCGCTGCGAAGGATGCTTTCGAATCGTCCGGTTACCGAATTGGCGATGATCGAATTGATCCCACGCGCTTCGGCGTGATTACCGGCAGCGGCATCGGCGGCCTGAAAGAGCTTGAAGAACAGCACCTTCGCCTGATTAACAAGGGGCCCTCCAAGGTTTCCGCCTTCACCATTCCCAAGCTGATGACCAATGCCGCCAGCGGCAACATCTCCATCATGCTTGGTGCGCGGGGCCCAAGCACCGCCGTTGCGACGGCCTGTGCCTCCGCAACGAATGCGATGGGCGATGCCATCTATGCCATTCGCCGTGGCGACGTCGACATCATGCTCACTGGTGGAGCTGAAGCAGCCCTGACACCGCTGGGCATGTCGGCGTTCTCCGCGATGAAGGCGCTGTCTGAGCGCAATGATGAACCCGCGCGCGCATCTCGTCCGTTCGATCGCGATCGAGATGGTTTCGTCATGGGCGAAGGCGCCGGCATGTTTGTCTTCGAGGAACTGGAACATGCCAAGCGCCGAGGCGCGCAGATCCACGCGGAAGTGCTCGGCTTCGGCACCAGCGCGGATGCGTACCACATCACACAGCCGGAAGAGCGGGGACTCGGTGCCGCACAGGCGCTTCGCTCCGCACTCGTTGATTCTCGCGTAAGGCCTGAGCAGGTGGACTACGTGAATGCGCACGGCACCAGCACGCCGCTGGGCGACGTGGCCGAGACGCTGGCGATCAAGTCCGTCTTCGGCGCCCATGCCTACAAGCTTCGTATCAGCAGCACCAAGAGCGCGATCGGCCACTTGCTCGGCGCCAGTGGTGGCGTGGAACTGATCGCCACGGTCTGCTCCATTCGCAACAGCGTGATTCATCCCACGATCAACCTTGAGAATCCCGGTGAAGGCTGCGACCTCAATTACACGCCGTTGGCCGCCCAGGACGCAAAAGTTGAAATCGCCGTCAGCAACTCATTCGGCTTCGGCGGCCACAACGCCTGTGTGGTCGTCGCGAAGTACAAGTCTTGAATGCGAGATTCACCCGGCCGGGCAGACCGCTAGCCGGCTCTGCCTCAAGTTCAGCCTCCGATAGACCGATATTCTCCGCATAGCGCTGAATCCGCGCTCGTCGCGTCGAAGGCCGACACCGCGTCATCCAATTGCAATCGCGATTCCGTCGCGTCGCAGGTTGATGGCCGCCGCGTTCCGCTGGGTTGCCCGGATGTTTTCGCAAGAGGAAATTGATGCTGTCCTTCGCGACGCCCAGGCGGCCGTGGACGATCTTGCGCACGATGTGTCCCACGCGTCGCAGGGTTCCGGAGCAACTTCAACTGTCGCCGCGCCGGCGACCGCGAGATCGACTCATCAATCGACACCCGCGGCCGGGCCGGCGCGCCCGCCGTCTCGCGAAGGACTCAGTCCCGTACGATCAAGCCGTCCGAGGCACATTCAGCGGATCATGCGCTTGGTTGTGCCGGTTCGGGTGCACCTGGCGCAGCGGCCGATGCCGGTCAACGAGATTCTGAAGATCATGCCGGGAAGCATTCTTGAATTCGAACAAAGCGTTGAGGATGAGCTGGCTTTGATGGTTAATAACCGAGAAATCGGTCGTGGTGTGGCCGTCAAAGTGAATGAACATTTCGGCTTACGAATCACTTCAATCGGCGATGTGGCATCGCGGATCCGCTCGCTCGGATCAGATTGACGCCGCATCGCGCGGCCGGTTGGGAATCTCGAATCCGCCGAGTTTCGGGCGTGTCGTCAATCCGGCGCATTGGAGTAATGGGCCGGCGACGATGTCGCGATTCGCCGCGTCATTCCTTCTCCTCCTTCTTCGAGACCGCGACCCGGGCCTGCGCCGCCTGGACTGATTCGGGCGCGAGGTTGCACACCAACTGCCAGGATGCATTGGCCCGATCCAGCAGACCCATGTTTTGAAGGGCCAGTGCAAGATTCGCCTGAAACTCCGCGTTGTTCGGATTGCCTTCCGCGGCTGCCTCAAAGTGCTCGATGGCTAACTGGAATTGTTGTCGTTGCGAGAACAGCAGACCCAACTGGTAGTGAAGATCGATGTAATTCGGTTCGGTCGCCAGCGCGCCACGGAACACCTCGATCGCCTCCGCATAGCGCCCGACATCCTTTAAGGCGAGGCCCAGCTTGATGATGGCCTTCATGTAACATGGATTGATCTCGACGGCACGCCGAAAGGACTCCATCGATTCCTCGACCTGTCCGCGATTCTTCAGCAGGAGGCCGAGACGATAATGCAGGTCGGCATGATTGGGATTTCGCCGAATGGTCTCGCGGAGTCGGTCAATCTGCCGCGCCACCAGATCCAGAATCGCCGGTGACGTGCTCTTCTGCGGCTTGTTGGCGTCCGCTCGAAACGTGGACAGGTGTCGGTCGGCCTCGCGAGCGGCGTCGGCCTTAAGCTGCATCCGGGCCACCTCGGTGAACAGGAGCGTGCTGTTCGGTTCGATGTTTCGAGCCATTTCGAACGAAGCGGCTGCCTCATCGCATTTGCCGCCGACGAACTGTGCGACGCCGATCCCGATATACGCGCTGAGCACGCGGTCATTGATCTCCAGCGCGCTGGAAAATCCGTGAGCCGCGTCATGAAATCGGCCGGCCCGCAGGTGCTGTGTGGCGAGTTTGACGTGGCCCTCAAGATAGTCGGGCGCCATCTCGATCGCTCGTTTGTATTGTGCCACGGCGGAGACATCATCGCCGATTCGAGCGTAGAGATCACCGAGCCTCAGGCGGGTATCGGCGAAATCCGCCTCATTATCGATCATCTTATGCAGGTGTTCGATCGCCTCGCGGATCAGGCCCGCTTCCTCGTAGGCGCTTACGGTGTCGTGATGCGCGGACCAGTTGTCGGGTTCGAGCGTCAGTGCCTGTTCATATCGCCGTATGGCGGCATCGTGGTCACCGGATCGCAGCAGCAGGTTGGCAAGCGTCAGGTGCAGATCGGCATGATGGGGATCCAGCTCACACAACCGCGTGTAGTGGTGAATCGCGAGTTCAACGTCACCTTGCTTCAGATAGATCGCGGCCAATCGCTCGTGTCCGTTTCGGAGCGTCGGACAGATCTGCACGGCATCGCGGTAGTAATCAATCGCCTGATCCGAGCTTCCAAGTCGTTCGTGACAATAGCCGAGACAGAACAGAATGCCCGGGCTGGCCGGCTCGATTTTCTGCGCAATGCGCAGCTGCTCGAGCGCGACATCGAGTTGCCCCATCTCGTCGAACGCGCAGGCAAGCCCCAGGCGCGCCGCGAGGAGGTTCCTGTTTCGGTTCAATACCCGGAGGAAGACCTCGCGCGCCTCAATCGGTTGATCGGATTTCAGATAATGGCCGCCAAGCCGGACCTGCAAACCCAAATCCTCGGGTTGGTCGGCGATGGCGTCCTGGAGCTCGTCGAGATCGACAGGCTCACGAAGCCCCAGCGATTCGGCAAATGCGCCGGACATATGCGAGATGAGGCCTCGCCCGAGCAGTTCGAGAATATATGACATCTTCCGCGTTTCCCCCTCAGGCGCTCTTCAAGGCTGCAAGCGCGTGACGAGCGGCGTCGTATCCGGAATTCAGTTCCAAGGCCCGACTAAACTGGCGACGTGCCTCCGACGTGGCACCCTTTTTCTGGTAAAGCTGACCCATCAGCAGATGCACATCGGGGTAGTCCCCGCCGAATTGGACCGCTTCGTCGAGCCGATTCATCGCCTCATCCGTCTGGTCGGCCGTCGCACGAAGCCGAGCCAGGTGGATCAGCGCCTGCACATACTTCGGATTGATCTCCACGGCCTGGTCGGCCCGGGCCAGCGCTTCCCGCGTCATTCCGAGCCGTTCATACACCCGCGAGCAATGAAGGTAGAGATCCGCATAGCCGGGCTGGCGCTCGATTGCCCGTTCCAGAACGGCCGCCAGCATGGGGAACAATTCTCGATCGGCTTCACTGAACGGCAGGCCGAAGAACGATTCCACGAGTTCCGGGTCTTTTGCAACCAGTTCTCCCAGCGTATCAAGAGAGCGGTCGTCCACGACGCCGAGCCGGCCCTGAATCGGATCCATCGCCAGTTTGATGCAGGTCGTCTGCGCTGCCTCGACTGCCATGACCAGCATGAGTGCGATCGACGCATCCTGCGGTCGCAGCTTTTGAGCAATGGCCAGTTGCTCGACTGATTCAGAGAGATCGCCCGCCGCCGCAAGGCTCAGTCCCAGGCGTGTGCGAGCGTCGGCGTCGAGCGGTGCCAATTCGACGGCTTCCATCAGCACACAGACGGCGTCCTCATATCGCTCAGCCGCGCCGTACAGCAGACCGAGTTGAATGCGGACGTCGAGTCGATGGGGGGCGTCGTCAATCGCCTTGACGAGTGTTTCAACGGCCTGCTCAAATCGACCGTCGCGGGCGAATGCGTGGGCGAGGCGAATCGGCCGTTCGGGATCGGGACAACCCACCACGTTGTCACGCTCGATCTCGGCGGCCGCCAGGTCGAATTTGCGCTGGGCGGCGTAAGAAGCCGCGAGGTATTTCGATAGCGTTTCCGAACCGGGATTCAGTTGGCGCGCGGCCGTAAGTTGTTCGATCGCTTCAGCGTGACGGCCCGATCGCAGTTGCTCGATTCCGAGCATCATGTGGGCCTGACCGAGATAGAAGCGAGCAAGGGTTGCGCACAGATGCGTTGAGCCCGCAGCACGCCGCAGCGATTCGACGGCATGCAGGTAGTGTCCCGCTTCGAGCGCGGCGATGCCTTGTTGATAGGCGAGCGCTTCGGCGTCGGAATTCGAAGAACTTTGACTTCGATCGAGCATTATTTATTCCCGCATGGGCGGCTGCGTCCGAGAAGGCGCGGCACGCAAGAACGACTTTCCGGTGAAACTATCGGCCGCATCGGAATGGGAGATTACGTCCCGGAATCGGCAAATTCCGCGTGTGAATCGCGAATCAGGTAAGACCCCTTGTCGCGCCGTTATCGGGAGATAGGATGAACGAACTGCTCAGTCAGAGGGTGTTCACGGAATGAACGCCCTCGGTAAATGAGGTGCAAGGATGGCCGCCACCGCGAAGGAACGCACGCCCAACCAATCGGACAGCGCTGATCAGATGCAGTTTTCGTTTGAGACGACGCCGGCGGTTGTTCCGTCCCGGCAGATTCCACCGGAACCCGAAATGCCCAACAAGCCCAGAATCCCCGTCGCCGCCAAATCCAGGAGTTCTTCGCGCAAGACGCCGGAATCGGATCGCGACGATTCGAAGAAGCCGCCGTCCAGGAAATTCGCGACGGCCGAATCGATGTCGAAGTCTCAGCGCGAGATTTCCGTTTCAGAGTTCTTCGCCAAGAATCGCCACCTTCTTGGCTTTGACAACAAACGCAAGGCCCTGCTCACGACCGTCAAGGAGGCCGTCGACAACAGTCTGGATGCCTGCGAGGAAGCCGGAATTCTTCCGGATGTCGCCGTGCGGATCGAACAGACCGATCCAGATCGATTTCGTGTCACGGTGCGTGACAACGGCCCCGGTATCGTCAAGTCACAGATTCCCAACGTTTTCGGGAAACTGCTCTACGGATCAAAATTCCATCGGCTGAAGATGAGTCGCGGGCAGCAGGGCATTGGCATTTCGGCGGCGGGAATGTACGGCCTGCTGACAACGGGCAAGAGTGTCAGGATCACGTCGCGAACGGGCGACAAAAAGGACGCTCATTACTACGAGTTGCAGATCGACACCAAGAAAAACGAGGCCAAGATCGTCGAAGACAAGACCGTTCGTGTCGAATGGGGACACGGCACCGAAGTCGCGATCGAACTGGTCGCCGAGTATAAGAAGGGCCGAGGCTCCGTCGATGAATATCTGGAGTTGACGGCCATCGCCAATCCTCATGCGAGCTTTTCTTTCGTCGATCCCGCCGGAGCCGTGATGGAGTTTTCGCGTGGCACCTCGACGGCGCCGGAGCCGCCGGTCGAAATCAGGCCACACCCCTATGGAATCGAACTCGGCGTGCTGATCAAGATGCTCCACGACACGAAAGCGGGAACCCTGTCGCAGTTTCTTCAGCATGAATTCAGTCGCGTCGGACCTGGGGTCGCCGCTGCCATCTGCGAGAAGGCCGGCTTGAGCACCCGCGCCCGCCCGGTGACGATCGGTACGCACGAGGCCGAGACGCTCTACAAGGCGATGCAGGAGACGCAGATTCGCCCGCCGCAGACTGACTGCCTTTCACCGATCGGCCCGGAACAGATCCTTGCTGGCTTGCTCAAGGGCGTGAAAGCGGAATTCTTCACGGCCAACACCCGCGCGCCCGCCGTGTACCGCGGAAACCCGTTCCAGATTGAAGTGGGATTGGCGTTTGGCGGCGAATTGGGTCCGGATCCATCGGAACAGCCGGAGGAGCCTCAGAACGAGGCCAAGGTTCGCCGTGGAAAAGTCGTCAATGAAACGCGTCAGCCGACCCAGGCGAAGCTCATGCGCTTCGCGAACCGGGTACCATTGCTCTATCAATCGTCGGGCTGCTGCATCACCCGCAGCGTCGCCGAGCTTGATTGGCGCCGATACGGACTGTCCCAGCCGAATGGAGCGTTGCCGCAGGGGCCGCTGGCCATCTTCGTGCACCTTGCGAGCGTGTGGGTTCCGTTCACCAGCGAGGGCAAAGAGGCGATCGCGGACTACGATGAAATCCGAAAGGAAATCAAACTGGCCGTGCAGGAGTGTGGTCGCCGCCTCCAAACCTACCTGAATCGCCGCCAGAAGAAGAAATACGAAGCCGACCGGCGGAGCATTTTCGAACGCTACATCGGCGAGCTGGTATCGTCCTGCTCAGCGATCACAAAAATCGATGCCGCAAGACTTGGTGAGGATCTCCTGACAATCTCAAGGCGCGTCACTGCGCGGGCCGACGTCGAATTCGAGATGGATGGAAAGATTAAGAAGGATGACGCCGCGCCGGGCAGCGAGTACGGAGAACACACGATCGTTGTCGATTCAAGAGGCGGGACCGCAAACGGCCCTCTCTTTGATGAAGCGAATTAACCAGTTACGCCTCAATCAGGCCCTTCGGCCCGGTGGTCATCCAGCACGAGGACATGCCGGCCACCGACCGTTCGGTGTCGAAGACGCCGGGACTTCAGGCTGACGAATTCGCCTCCCGGCCAATTGCGCCTTATCATCAGGACATGCCGCGCCGTCCGTTCCACAATGGGATGGGCCGGTCATTACACTCTCCCAATCGGAAGCAAGCGTGCTGCTGGCAATTCCAATCAAGACCGATTCTCCCGTTCGCCGTGCGCCCTATGTCAATTACGGCCTGATCGGGCTGAATGTCCTCATTTTCGTAATCACAAACGTAATCGGTGTCAGCGGACTCGGCGATCAGATCAAGGACCAGTATCACTTGAATCCGGTGGGTCCGGAGCTGTCACAGTTCTTCACCTATCAGTTTCTTCACGGCGACATCATGCACCTGCTGGGCAACATGCTTTTCCTCTGGATTTTCGGAAACAGCGTGAATTCGAAGATGGGGCAGATTCCGTACCTGCTCTTCTATCTTTCGGCGGGCGTATTTGCAGGGGTCGGTTTCGTTCTGACTTCACAAAATCCGTGTATCGGGGCCAGCGGTGCCATTGCAGGCGTGACGACGGCCTTCCTCGTGCTTTTCCCGCACAGTCAGATCACTTTGTTCTATTGGTTCTGGTTCTACATCGGCACGTGGCATATTCGTGCCATTATTCTCATCATTGTGAAAATCATCCTCTGGGACAACATCATCTCGCCAGGCCTGTCAGGAGGATTCGCCTATTCGCAGGTTGCCTACGAGGCGCACATCGCCGGATATCTGTTTGGCTTCGTGGTCTGCTTCGTTCTCCTGATGATCAGGGCGTTGCCCCGTGATCAATACGATATCGTGGCGATCGTGCGACGCGGCAGACAACGCCATATCATGCGCTCAATGATGGCCGATCCGGCCGCGCAAGCCCGTGCGATCTACGGGCGAGTCGCGGAAGTTCCAGGCGAGCAGCAGATCGCGGAGCGGCTGTCACCGGAGGAGGAGGCCCTCGTTCAAATGCGTTCGAGGGTCATCGAACTGCTCGCAAACGGGGACTACACTGGCGCGGCCGATGCCTATGAGGCGCTTCTTGCCCGCGATCCGGGACAGGTGCTGTCACGTCAGGCGATGCTGGCCGTAGCGAATCAATTTGTCGCAATGAGCCGCTACCCGCAGGCGGCCGCCGCCTACGAGAAATACCTGAAGACCTACCCGCGCGACACCGAGAGTCCGCGCGTTCAGTTGATGCTCGGTATCATCTACGCGAAGTACCTGCAGCAACATGCCACGGCTGAGCCGCTGCTGCGGGAATCCGCGGACAAACTGACCGACCCTGAACAGCGGGCACAGGCCTCGCAATGGCTCGATGTCGTGCTCACCGCGCTCGGTCGCGGCCACACGACCGCCTAGCGCCGATCGGCGGGGTCGATGTTCCTGCTTGCATAGTCGGGGAGGTTGCGGGAGCCGAACATGAATCGAATTCCATCAGATCGCGCATATGTTCCGGCAGTCAACGGCCTCGTCCTGCTGGTATTCGGCTTCTTCTTCGCCATCAATGTCTTTACGAATCATGGGCCGTTTTATGTGTTTTCCATTCACGCATACAACTGGACGCTGCGAGTCGGTGGTCTGCTGCTGTTGGCTGCTGCCGGACTGTGCGCCGCTGGCCGGCGACTGGGACCGCTGCTTCATTCCGTCTTTTCATTGACGGCGGGGGTTATTCTTTTCGCATGCGTGGTGACCTGGTTCGCTTTTGAACGAGGCTTCGACTTGATTAACATCCTCTCCCTGCTTATCGCCGGCAGCCTGATTCGAAGCGGTTGCGCCGGCTGGATGCTCTGGCGTGCGGCGGCCGCCGACGTGGCGGACCGCGCGCAAAGGGTGCAGATTGACGAAATATCGGTGGTCAAAATCTCATCCAGTGTGCTGCCATCCGCCGACGAGCCGCCTCCACCCGAAGGCTATCTCGCGGCGCTCGCGAAAGAGCATCGCGATCAACGCATGGCGAATCGCGATCAGCGCAAGGCGAATCTCGATCAACGCAAGGCGGAGTGACCACGCGTCGGATACATGGATAGAGTCAGGTCAATGTCACGATACTCAAGGCAGATTATTCAGGAACAATTCGGGCCGGCGGCTCAGGACCGGCTTGCCCAGGCCAGGGTGACGCTCATCGGCTGCGGAGCACTGGGCACCGTCATTGCCAACACGCTCGCTCGCGCCGGTGTGGGTTATCTGCGCTTGGTCGATCGGGATTTTGTGGAGTTGAACAATCTTCAACGCCAGGTGCTTTTTGACGAATCGGACGCCCTGAACGGCGTGCCAAAATCCGTCGCGGCCGCGAGCAAACTGGCGATCGCGAATTCTGAAATCACGATCGAGCCGATCGTCGCCGATGCACATGCCGGCAACATCGAGTCGCTCATAAATGGCGCGACGGTCGTGCTGGATGGCACCGACAATTTCGAGACGCGATACCTCATTAACGATGCAGCCGTAAAGCAAAATCTGCCGTGGGTATACGGCGCATGTGTCAGCGCCGAGGGCATGGTCATGCCGATCATACCCGGCGCCACGCCCTGTTTGCGGTGCATTTTCGATGCGCCGCCGCCTCCCGGCGTCAGTCCGACCTGTGATACGGCCGGCGTGCTCTCGCCGATCGTCAATATCATCGCCAGCATCCAGTCGATGGAAGCCATGAAAATCATGATCGGAAGGACCGATGCGCTGGTGCGCCGGCTCGTCCAGTTCAACGTTTGGACTGGAGAATTCACGGCGTTTGAAATGCAGGCAGCACTGGATGCGGGCGACTGTGCCTGCTGCCGACAACGCCAATTCGCGTACCTCGACGGCACGCAGACCGGCAGAACCGTCACACTATGCGGTAGAAACGCTGTCCAGGTGCGTCCCGCGTCCGATATCTCGATCCGGCTGGAGGAAGTCGCGGAACGTTTGAAATCCGCGGCCAAAAATCCACCGCGATTGAACCGATACTTGTTACGTTTCGAGGTGGATCAATATGAAATCACATTATTTCGTGATGGGCGAGCAATCATCAAAGGTGTGAACGATGTCGAAGCAGGCCGAACTATCTATGCGAGATACATCGGGGCATGACGCCTTCACAAGCCGGAGTTCCGCGCGCTCCGCGAGCGTGACACTCTTCCAGCCTCGTGCCCGATGCTCTCGTGCGTATGCGAGTTGGACCCTCGTTGTTCTGGCGATGGGCCTGCTATCCACCGGCTGCGTCGAATTCAATCATTTCGGGCAGATCAGCGACCGTCAGGGCACCTGGCCGGTCAACGATGTCGTCATCTCTCAACAGCAGTCCGACGGATCGTGGAAGCGGATCGGCAATTCCGACGGCAAGGGCAAGTGGAATATCCTCAAGGCGAACATCAAGGGTGGCGGGCGAATCAAACTTGAGAAGCCCGGTTACTACACCCTGAACATGTCAGAGAGCGAATTCCTGCAGCAAAACAATATTCTCCTGGAGGCCAGCGATGATTCATATCAGAGCGGCCGCACCGGAAGCTCATGGGATCTCGGCCGATAGGGCAGTTGCAAATTCACAATTGCAATTCACGGGGGTTGTCCAGTGGACACGGCGGACGGTATCACGACTTGGGCGGTATTGGGATTGTTCAGTCTCGTGAGCCTCCGCATCTTCGCTGCCGAACGCGAAGCCTCCTGCTGGGTGGCCCGGCAGCTTCAGGAAAGACAGCGAGAGGCCAGCCAGGCAAAATCTCGATCCGGCGATGTTGAGATCGTGGGCGGCGCGTCGAGCGACGTCGCCGATGTCGTCCCGGTGGTCGAGTAAGTGAGCGTATTGTGAGGAGGGGGGCCTGGCGTCTGAATCGCCGCCGTGTCCTCACTGTCTGTCCGGCATACGCGGAGGCTCGTTGCGCCCCGTTCGCAAGAGCAAATCGCGTCATTCTCATCAAAAAAAGTCGACATTTCATCGCCGATTTCACGGCCTAGCCAAGTCAACACGGACTCGCTATAAAAGTAGCCCGCTCAGCGGCATTGGCTCGTTCAGTGCGTTCAAAATGCCAGGCCGCTGCGGAGTACATGCCCGACGGTGTCCCGCGCCGGCGGACAGGACGCGACTTCGACGTGCGGGCTGCAATGAGTCTCTGAGCAGATTCGGTATATGCAGGATCGGTGTGCCGCCTCTCGTCTCGCGGTGACGGGAGCCCACGGAGATTGGTGAGTGAGCCAGATCACACTGCCTTGGATCGAGCGAAGCCCCGAGAAACTGGCAAGTTACCGTAGAAAGGCCGTGACGCGCCTTCTGGGGTTGGGGTTCGTAAGTCTTGCGGTTGCCCTCGTCGCGACCTTTCTGCATCGTCTGGCCGACGTCTCGTTTGCGATCGATCCTTTCAATCCCGATGCACTCTCCGATGCGAAGATCATCCCCTTCTTTATTCTGTGTCTTGGCGCCGGCCTTGGCGGGTTGACGTTTCTGGCCGCGGGCCTGGCGGTCGCCTCCTACGAAGGCATTGGGCGGATTCTCAAGGCGCCTTATGTCGCCTTCGTGATTTTTCTCTCCGCCCTCGTTGGGGTTTGCCTCATCGTCTGGTTGCATGCCTTCGTTTTTTCGCTGGTTGAGGTAGCCGCTGCGTCGAACGCGGGAGCTCCGGCACACACCATCCCGGTTCTTGGCATCGAATATCCCCTCAGTTCCTCACAGATATACGAGGCCATGCGGAATACACCGCTCGGAATTCCGTTCATGGAATCTGCCCGGCTGAGCATCCCGCCTGTTGCCTACCTGCTTTGGCCGTTGCAGTTTGTCCTGGTTCGCGATGTGGTGGCCTTGGCGGGAATCATTGGCTTTATCAGCATCATCCCCGCGTTCGGTATCTGGTGGGAGCGCAAAGTGGCTGGTCGAATTCAGTCGCGAATGGGGCCGATGCGCACTGGCGGCTGGCACGGATGGGCGCAGTCCGCGGCGGACGGTATCAAGCTTGTTTTCAAGGAGGATTTCATCCCCTCCGGCGGCGACCGGCTGCTGTTCAAGCTCGCCGTCTATATCGTCTTTATCCCGCCTTTGCTGGCGTTCATCGCGCTGCCGTTTGCCGGAGCGTGGGTGTTCCGTGATCTCGATGTTGCATTGCTTTTCATCCTTGCGATGCTCGGCATCGAAGTGCTCGGCGTGATTCTTGCCGGCTGGGCCAGCAACAACAAGTGGTCGGTCTATGGCGCGATGCGCGAGGCCTGCCAGATGGTCTCCTACGAAATCCCGATGGGGATGTCATTGCTCATTCCGGTCATGATGGCCGGCTCGCTCCAGCTGACGACGATCACTGACATGCAGGCCGGTGGGTTCTGGAACTGGTTTGTCTTTGCGAACCCCTGGTGCTTCATCGCGTTTTTCGTTTACTACACCGCCGCGCTGGCGAGTTGCAAACGCGCCCCCTTCGATCTTCCGGAGTCGGAGTCGGAACTGGTCGCCGGCTTTCTCACGGAGTACAGCGGAATGCGATGGTCGCTGTTCTTCTTCGGCGAGTATGTCGCGATGTTCGTGGTCTCGGGGCTGGCCGTCATTCTCTTCCTCGGCGGCTGGAAATCTCCGGTGCCGGAAGCATGGGTTGAGAGTCTTGTCCTGCAGATGGGCGTTGCTGAAAACATGATCGGCACGGTCATTCGCGGCGTCCTCAAGGAAGGGCCGATTCTGTTCCTGCTCAAGGCGGCATTTTTGTACTATGTGCAGCTCTGGATTCGCTGGACACTGCCTCGAATTCGAATCGATCAGGTCTTGTACGCGTGCGTGCAGGTGCTGCTCCCGCTCACGATGGTTGTGCTGTTGGCGAATACACTCTGGATACTGGGAGTGGAGCATCTGAAACTGGGTTGGCTCGTCGCGGTTGATGCGGCGCTGCATTGGATACTCGTGGCGATCGGTGTCGTGGTCACCCTCGC
Organism: Phycisphaerae bacterium; assembly: GCA_019636475.1. Taxonomy (NCBI): domain Bacteria; kingdom Pseudomonadati; phylum Planctomycetota; class Phycisphaerae; species Phycisphaerae bacterium. The sequence continues at coordinate 146,111 of JAHBXN010000007.1, read as the reverse complement.
GATGCTTGGTATCGCGGCATTCGGCTACAAGAACAATCGGCGGCTCGTCGGCAGCATGGCGGCGCAGCAGCTTCCAGGTGCGTGAGGTCCCGGCCGTGGAATCGACGGTGCGATGCTTGATCTGCCGATCGCAAACTGAAGAAGGCTTCATTGTGGATCGAGGGCATGGAAACAGCCGGCAGCAACAGGAATGGTGGGCCGGCCCCCCGGAGCGTTCATTTTGGGCTGGACTGAAGAAGCCCGACGAAGTCGTTCGCGTGCGGGCAATGCGTTGTGTGAAGTGCGGCTTCCTGATGGAATTCGCCGGACCAGTTACGAATCAGTGATCGTGTAGCCATGGATGTTCTTGCCTTTTATATCTTCGCGGCGCTCGTGCTTGGTAGTGCGCTCGGCATTGTCGTCTCGAAGAACATCGTGCGAACGGCCGTCTGTCTGCTCGGAGCGCTCGGAGGCGTAGGGTGTCTCTATTTCCTTCTCGATGCGAATCTGCTGGCGGCCATCCAGTTGATTGTTTACGCGGGAGGCACGCTCATCCTGATTGTCTTCGGCGTCATGCTCACCAGTCAGTCGCCCTGGGTCGGCTTCAAACCCACGCGATCTCAGACGGTCGGTGCGGTCATCGTCGCATTGCTGCTGGCTCTCGGTCTTATCACCTTGACCACCACGGCCGACTGGAATGTGTCGTCAACCGCGCCCCTCGCCGCCTCGCCGACCGTCGCCGAGGTCGGTCATTCGCTTCTGACAACCTATCTCGCGCCCTTTGAGGTGGCGAGTGTGCTGCTGCTCGTCGTGATGATCGGCGCGGCCTACCTGGCGAGATCGGAGAAGTAATCCGGCAATGACCCAAATCGGACTCAATCACTATCTTGTTCTTTCCGCGCTGGTTTTTTCGCTTGGCATTTTGTGCATGGCCACCAAGCGCAATGCCATCGGAATCCTCATCGGCGTCGAGCTTGTGCTGAATTCGGCGAACATCAACCTCGTTGCTTTCAGCAAGTACACCGCCGGGGCGGCCGACGGACACATATTCGCGATATTCATCATTTTGTTGGCGGCGGCCGAGGCGGCCATCGCCATTGCCATATTCATGAATTTCTATAGTGCCCTTCGGACGATCGACGTGGATCGGGGCGATGAGTTGAAAAATTAGCTCGAGCACGGCCGCCGTGCATTGAGATTTTCGAGATATGTCACCAAGCCAAACGATGGAACTGTGTCTGGCACTCGGCGTGCTGATCCCGCTGATCAGCTTTGCCTTTCTTGCATTCTGGGGACCGGCGCTTGGGAAGCCCAAGTCTTCCTGGGTCGCGCTGGCCGCCATCGGCCTCAGTTGCGGCTTGTCGACCTATGTCTTGCTTCAATGGCTGGGAATGGACGAGGCGGCTCGTTTCGCGGCTGAGCACGGCGCGTTTCGATACGACTGGGGTCGGATCGGATCAATCCCGATCACCGTAGGTGTCAAGCTCGATGCGCTGACTGTCATCATGTACTTCATGGTGACGTTCATCGCTTTCTGGATACATTTCTTCTCCATCGGGTACATGGCGGGTCATAGCGACGAGGTCGATGGCAAGAGCAAGTACCACCGCTTCTTCGCATATCTATCGCTGTTTTGCTTTAGTATGCTGGGTCTCGTGATTTCCAGCAGCCTGCTCTTCCTGTTCATATTCTGGGAACTCGTCGGCCTCTGTTCATACCTCCTGATCGGATTCTACTTCGAACGAAAGTACGCGAGCGACGCCGCGATGAAGGCGTTCATTACCAATCGCGTCGGCGATTTCGGCTTCATCATCGGCCTGGCGATGGTCGTTCTGTACATGAAGACCTTCGATCTTGATGCTGCGGCCGCCGCTTTCAGCGATCAGTTCGTTCATGGAACCGGCATCTTCGCCGCGTCCATCAACCTCTTCGGCTGGCAGGTTTCGGGGATGCTGCTGGCCACGTTGATGGGCATCGGACTGTTCTGCGGCGCAATGGGCAAAAGCGCACAGTTTCCCCTGCATGTGTGGCTTCCGGATGCGATGGCCGGTCCCACTCCCGTGTCCGCCCTCATCCATGCGGCAACCATGGTCGCCGCTGGCGTTTATCTCGTCGCTCGTGTGTTCCGGCTTTTGACGCCCGACGCCCAGTTCTTCATCGCGTCCATCGGGTGCATCACGCTGGTGCTGACCGCGCTCATCGCGCTGACCCAGACCGACATCAAGAAAGTACTGGCCTATTCCACTTTGTCTCAGCTCGGATACATGATCTTCGGCCTCGGTGTCGGCGCCTGGATCGCCGCGCTGTTTCACCTCATGGCGCATGCCTTCTTCAAAGCCATGCTCTTCCTCGGCTCCGGTCAGGTGATCGAAGGCTGCCACCATGAGCAGGAAATCACCAGGATGGGCGGCCTGCGCAAGAAGATGCCGGTCACCTGCTGGACTTTCTTTCTGGGTGTTCTTGCCATTTCCGGCTTCGGGATCCCGGGGACGCAGATCGGCCTTGGCGGATTCTTCAGCAAGGACGAGATCCTTGCGGTGTCATTCGAACGGCATCACAACATTCGAAATGATGAGTCCGGCGAAATGGTGGATCGAGGCGCAGCCGAGTCCGGTCTGGCAGATCGCGAAGTTCCGCAGATCAGCAGATTGGCCGCGTCATCAGGCCCATCGGCCGCGTCGTCCGTTCAACATTCGATCCGGTTGGTTTCCGAGCCGGCGCCCGCGCACGGTAAGGATGCCCACGCCGCTCACCACGATCATCACGCAACGGGAACACCGCAGAAGCTCGAGATCGCATCGACGCTTCGCAACATACCGGCCTGGATGTTCTGGTGTCCGATCATCATCGCCTATGTGACGCCGTTCTACATGATGCGGTGCTGGTGGCTGACATTCATGGGTAGGCCGCGCGACCATCATGTGTACGACCACGCCCACGAAAGCCCGATGATGTACATCCCGCTCGTCGTGCTTGGCGTCGGGACCATTTTCTGCAGCTATTTCATGTTCCGGCCGCTGATTGCGGATGCCGGGGCGAAGGGCGCCGATGCAGCCGCCGTCGTCGCGATCGACGGCCACGCCCATTCGCTCGAGGAAGTGCCGAGTGCCGTGTTGACGTCACAAAACGGCACGACCGAAAGGTCGCCGACCATGCTCACGCTGACCCATGGCGGTGAGCACGACGCCCACGCATGGCTGGCCCGGTATGTCGGTTTTTCGTGGGTCATCGGCATGGGGCTCGCGGCAATGCTTTATTGGAAGGGGCTTGCGGCGGCGGCCCGTGTCAAGAAATCACTCGGCATCGTCGCAACATTCGTCGAGCGAAAATACTACATCGACGAGGCGTACAATACCTGTCTCATCATGGGCTGCCGCGTCGTCGGTGTCGCCTGTTCGGCATTCGATAAGATCATCGTGGATGGCATGGTGAACATGGCCGGCTACTTCACAAAGGGAGTTGGAATCTTCGTCGGCCGGCAGCTGGACATGGCCGTGAGAAAGACCGACATCGGCGCAGTCGACGCGCTGGCCAATGGCATCGCCGGTGCGGTTTACGACGTCGGCTCGATCATTCGCAGGCCCCAGGACGGCCGCATTCGCACCTACGTCACGGTCGCCGCGGGAATCGCCGCGGCGGTTCTGGTTGCCGTGATTTTCAAGGAGGAAATTGGCGAAGGCCTGGCGAGGATCCGGCACACGTTTTTTATGGCGGAATCCTTGAATTCATAGGATCGCCGGCTTGAAAAATAAACGATTCATCGGCCGGACAGCATTGCGACCGGTCAGCTGAGCAAGACTAGTAGTCAGAGGTTCGATATGGAGAGCATTCTCAACTGGATTATCTTCACCCCATTGATCGGCGCGGTCCTCGTGCTGTTGGCGCCGGGGAAGCAGGCTCGGTCGATCGCGCTGCTGACGACTTTTGTTGTCATGGTTCTGTCTTGTATGACGTTCGGTCCGTTCCTGACGGGCGAATACGGCAGCGGCGGCTACGGCCAGATGCAGTTTGAAAGCAAAATGCCCTGGATTCAGGTCGGAGGCTTCAACATCTTCTGGCACGTCGGCATGGACGGCTTGTCGTTCCCGCTCGTGATTCTGACCACGTTGATCACGTTTCTCTCGGCGTGGGCCAGTTGGAATTTCGAGCATTGGAATGTCAACAAGGGGCCGAAGGGCTTTTTCTCCCTGTTTCTTATTCTGGAAACCGGCGTATTGGGTACGTTTTGTGCTCTGGATTTCTTCCTTTTCTACATCTTCTGGGAAGTCATGCTGCTGCCGATGTATTTCCTGATCGGCGTGTGGGGCGGTCCTCGGAAGGAGTATGCCGCGATCAAGTTCTTCATTTACACCCTCGCAGGCTCGGTCCTGATGCTGATTGCGCTGCTTGCCATGTACTACATGAGTGCGGATCTGCTCGGCGGAATCGGCACTTTCAACCTGATTGAGTACGCAAACAACGAAGCCATCAAGCAGGTCTTCAATTCCCCGGCGACGACATTCCTTGGATGGAACTTCGGAATCTGCATGTTTGTGATGCTGTTCATCGGCTTCATGATCAAGGTCCCGCTCTTCCCTTTCCATACATGGTTGCCCGACGCGCACGTTGAAGCGCCGACCCCGATTTCCATGATCCTGGCCGGCATTCTTCTGAAGCTCGGTTCGTACGGGTTCCTACGTGTCTGCTATCCGATTTTTCCGCAGGCGGGCGCGGATCTCGCATATTGGGTCGCGATGCTTGGCGTGATCAACATCATTTACGGTGCGTTCTGTTGCTTGGCCCAGACGGACTTCAAGCGGCTCGTGGCATACAGTTCGATCAGCCACATGGGCTACGTGGTTCTCGGTTGTGCGATCATGACCGATGTCGGTTTCCAGGGGGCGATGTTCCAGATGTTGGCGCACGGAATCAGCAGCCCGATGTGCTTCTTCCTGGTCGGCGTGATCTACGACCGCGCCCACCATCGCGACCTTAATCGCTTCGGCGGACTGTGGCTCGCCATGCCGAAGTACGGATCAATGGCGACGCTCGGCTTCTTCGCATCGCTCGGGTTGCCGTCGCTTTGCGGATTCATCGGGGAAATCTGGGTGCTGCTGGGCACGTTTGACGCGCCGTTTGGCTGGGCCAAGCCGATGGCGGTTGTCGCTGCCTTCGGTGTCGTACTGACGGCGGCATACATCCTTTGGATGATCCAGCGCGTTTATCTCGGCAAGCTGCGTGAGGAATACGCTCATTATCCCGACGCGACCGCTCGCGAAACCGCCATCCTGTTTCCGATGGCCGTCCTGGCGATTTTTCTCGGGATCATGCCGAAATACACCTTCGAATTGATGAACGGAACGATCGATCATCTGATCACCGTGGTATCGCCGGCGGTGAAGGCGGTGGCCAGCGCGGCGATCGGAGGCTGACGGAGGCATGTCGTTCGTGAACCTGATTCTAGCTGAAATCTGGATGCCTTCTGCCGGCGACCTCGGAGCCATCGGGCCGCTCTGGGGCTTTGTCGTGACGATCGTGGCCATTTTGATCGCCGCGCTTTGCATCGGGCGAAACTGGCGCGTGACCGGCATGCTGGCCGGGCTTGGCGCTGCGGTCACGGCCTGGTTGGCGATGCGCAATGTCATGTCGCCGTCATCGAACTGGGCGGGCTTTGCTCCCGGTACCATGCCGATGTTCATCGCCGACCAGTTCAGCGCATTTTTCATGCTGCTCGTCTGCGTTTTCATGCTGCTCGTGACCGGTCTGTGGTGGATGGGGCAGACCTCCGGCCTGTCGGATCGGGTGACCCGCAAGAATGACGCTGTCGAGTTTTTCATCCTGTTAATTGGCAGTGCCTTCGGCATGTCGATGATGGTCAGCACGACCAACCTGCTCATGATCGTGCTGGCGGTGGAAATGGCGTCACTTCCCTCGTACGCAATTGCCGCCTTCCGCAAACACCATCGACCGGCGGCCGAGGCCGGGCTGAAGTATGTTCTGTTCGGCGCGGTGACCAGCGCCATGATGATCTACGGCGCGTCGCTGCTGTACGGAAACTATCACACGCTCGATCTCTCTGACATCGGCCGACAGATCAAGAGCGATGGCGCCCCGACGTTGCTGATGAGTGTTTCGCTCTTTGCATTCATGATCGGCGTCGCGTTCAAGGTGTCGGCCGTTCCGTTCCATTTCTGGTGTCCGGACGTTTTCGAGGGTGCGTCGATCGAAGTCACGACCTGGCTGAGTGTGGCCAGCAAGGCGGCCGGGCTGGGACTCATGCTCCGAATAATCTGCGTGCTGACATTCCAGATCGCTTCGCCGCAAACGCTTGATGCAGTGGCGATGGCGGTGGCGTTGATGGCGGCACTTACATGCACGGTCGGCAATTTGTCCGCGTTTCGCCAGACAAACATGAAGCGCCTGCTTGCATTCAGTTCGATCGCACATGCCGGCTACATGTTGATGGCCGTCGCGATCGTCTGGATGAATGAGGGTCATCGCACCGAGGGGGCGGCACATCCCGGCTTCAGCGCGATGGTGGGGTACATCACCATCTATTTGATCATGAATCTCGGCGCGTTCGGCGTCGTCGCGATGGTGTATTGGGCCACCGGCAGTGAGTCGATCGATGCGATGAAAGGGCTCATGCGGCGCAGTCCGGTTTTGGCCGTGATGATGGTTGTGTTTCTGTTCAGCCTTGTGGGCCTGCCTCCGATGGGTGGGTTTATCGCGAAGCTCTACTTGCTCTACGCATTGTGGGGCGCGGGATGGACGAGTCTTGTCATCGTGGCTGTGTTCAACACGCTGATCTCGCTCTACTACTATGCCCGGGTGGCACGGGCGATGGTGTTCGAGGACGATGGACAGCCGGTCTTTCGTGCACCCCTGGCGGGTCAGGCCATGGTCACCCTCTGTGCAATTCTGGTGCTTTACACGGGAACGATGGGCGCCGGCTGGCTCAAGTCATTCTCGGATAATCGCTCGCGGGATTTGTACTCGGTGGTGGAGACGCGGGACGCGCGGACGGGCGGCGTCGCGGTCGCTGGACCGGAGTCCGCGGGCGTGCAGGAGGAAACGGCGGGACAGTCGTCAGCTCGATCCGCCGCGGCTCAATTGCGGTAATTTTTGGTATGGCAAACGATCAATCCGTGAACGTGCTCAACAGGCTGCTCCTTGCGGAGTATGAGAGTGTCATTTCGCGACTGGAGCAGGTCGATCCGTATGTGAGCATGTTGACGGCCGACGACCGGAGTCAGATTTCGCGTTTGCTTCGAGACGCTCAGCAGCATCGGCGCGAACTATCTGAGATGATCCTGAATCTGCGCGGAGCGCCGATTCCCCCTCGTTACTCGACGGTGACGGGTGGAATGCACTACGTCAGATTGTCCCACCTGATGCCTGAGGTGCTCGCCGATCTGCGCCGCCTGATTTCGGTGTACGAATCGGCTGCGGGCACCAGCGGCAATCGCGATGCGGACGCGCTGATTTCCACAATCCAGCAGAACTATCGTCGGAATCTTTCCGCGCTGGAAAAACTTCAGGGCCTTCAGCCCGCGAAAGCCTCCTGAAATTTCACCGAATGCGGACGCCGGCTCCGCCCCAACAGCGGCCCGTCCCGGCGCGCGCACCTGCCGTGGAAGCGCCGAATACCAGGTCGCGGCGCTGACTTGCGATTTTCGTGAATTGATTGTCGCGGACGTGGACTATTCCGGCTTGTCGCCGCTGTAGTCGTAAACCCACTTCTCAACCGCGCGGGGATATTCGAGCAATTCGTCAGGCTTGAAGTACAGTCCAATCTCGAATGCGGCGGCCTCGGGCGAGTCGGATCCGTGGATGAGATTGAAGCTGTTTGACAGGCCGAAGTCGCCGCGGATGGTGCCTGGCTCGGCATTGCTGCCGAATGTGGCGCCCATCATTTTTCGTGCAACTGCAATGGCATTGTTCGCGCGCAAGACGAGGACGACGACCGGGCTGCTCGTGATGTACTGCAGAAGTCGCGGGTAAAATGGTTTGGACTTGTGGACGCCGTAGTGTCTCTCCGCGAGTTCCCTGGAGATCTGCATGGCCTTCAATGCAAGAATCTGAAAGCCCTTCTCCTCGAAGCGGGTGATGATTCGTCCGGCCACGCCGCGCTGGAGGGCGTCGGGTTTGAGAATGATAAGGGTGTTTTCCACGGTACTTTGTCCTTCTTGTTTGGAATGGATGGATCGTGTGGTGACGTCCTGATAATCGTGCGAACAGTGTAGCGGCCGCGAAATTGTCGTCAAACGCACCCGGCTCAGCGACCGATGGGCCCCACGGGGCCGGCGGCGCCGTGGCATTTTCAGCATGCCTCTGGTTAGGAGATTCGAGCGCCAGCGGCTTATAATGACGGTATACGATTGAAAGTGGCGCCGAGGCTGAAACGGGCCCACGTTTTGAAAGTGCGAGGCGTGATATGATTGACGGTTCGGGCATTGCCATTCGACTGCTCGCGGGTACGGGCCTTTTGGCAGCGGCCTTCGGGCTTGCATCTGATCACATCCACTCTTTCAGCGATCGGACCCATTCCCATGGGACGACCATCGCGACACCGGGACATGTCGAAGGGACGTTGCCGGCTCCGCCGACATCCGAACCGGCGGATGGGGGCGGCGAAGCGACTGGTGCAGGGGATGATTCCGCAACCGGGCCGGACAAGGCGCTGACCTACGCGCAGGTCAGCCGCATTCGATACATGGAACTTCGCGGGATGCGAAAACCCTCGATGACGGAACCGGACCGTGTCACAGTGCGGATCTCGCGTGACGTCATTGATGAGTTTCTGCTTTCAATGGAGGGAGACCCGAATTTTCGCGAGGACCGCGACCGACGGAATTTCCTGAAGATGACGCCGCCTCAGAAGCTGCACACGATCGCCAAATACAAAGGAGCCGCCTACGCCGACAAGGTTCGCATTACCAGCGATCCGGAGGTGTTCGTTGAATTCCGAAAGAATGTGCTTCCGCATGTGCTGCGGGGCTGCGCAACGACAGGCTGTCATACGAGCACGAATCGCAGCGCGCCTGGATTCGCATTTCTTAATGATCCGAAGCGCACGACGCTGTCCGTGTATTCGAACTTCCTCATTCTCAACGATCTCCGCGTCGATAAGAGACGGATGATCGATCGAAGCCAGCCCGAGAATTCGCTCATTCTGACTTATCTTCTTCCGCGTAATGCCGTGCTGCCTGAGTATCGGCATCCCGGCACGGCAGACATCAAGCCGCTCTTCCCGTCGCGCAAACACAAGCTCTATACGCGGATTCTGGCATGGATCGCATCGCTGAAGCATCCGTCCGAGGATTATGGCGTTAGGCTCATCGAAACGACGACAATGCCGAGCGATGATGATGGCGGCGATGCGGACGCGACCGAGCCTGCAGATTCGAATTGAGGGGCTAAAGCGAACCGGACGGCAGCGGCTTCTCCTCAGCGATTTGAGAGAGGGCGGACAGCGGTTCCACTTTCTTTGACGGCTGTGACGTTGGCGCCGGCTGCGAGGTTGATCGATTGATGACGGAGGGCACTCCCTTCGTCAGCGCGTCTTCAGCGACTTTCCCGATTCGGCTGAGAAAGTCGGTCGTCTCTTCCGTTGGCGCCGGCTTGGTTGAAAACGACGGCGCTTCGAAAACGATCGTCGCCTGAGCATCGATCTCGTCAAGTTTGCTGATTGGCTTGGACGGTGTGGGGGTCAGGCCGCGAGCCGCGCCCTGCGCGATCAGTTCGGGCAGCCGGTAAGGATTTGTGACGCCCGTCGCGAACGACTTCAAGTTCTCCGCAATCACCGGATCCTGACTATTGAGCCAGGCATAGACGCGGTTCAGTTCCTCCTGTTTGCTGTCGCGCTGCAGCTCCAGTTCCTGCTTTTCCCGCACGACACGCTCGCGCTCCTGGGCGATCTCGCGCTTCTGCTGTTCGAGATTCTGATTTTGAGCGCGGAGGTCTTTCGAATAACCTCGAATGAAGATCACAACCGACGCTGCGACCATCAGAACGGCCGCGATCGACCCCAGCGCCGCACGATGTCGCCAGATGGTCTTTCGCATGAAGTAAATGATGGTCGGCGGACGAACCGAGATCGGATTGCCTTTGAGATAGTTGTCGATGTCCGAGAGCAGGATATCGATCGACTGGTAGCGCCGGTCCTTGCTCTTCTCCAGCGCCTTCATCATGATGGCCGACAATTCCACAGTGACCTTTCGGTCCACGAGGTGGGGCGGCGTCGGCTCGGCGTGCGCGATGTTGTCAAGCACGCGGCCCATGGAAACCGCCGTGTCGTACGGCATTTTTCCGACCATCATTTCGTAGAGCACGACGCCCAGTGAATAGATATCCGTTCGGGTATCGACGCCGGCCGGATCGCCGGCGGCCTGTTCGGGCGACATGTATGCGGGCGTTCCGACAATCTGAGCGGAGACGGACATCGAAAGATCGGAGAGTGCACTGATCTTCGCGAGACCGAAATCCAGCACATGCGGCTCGCCCTCGGCGTCGACGAGGATATTGGTCGGCTTCAAGTCGCGGTGCATGACACCGCGCTGATGGGCATGACGAACCGCGCCGCAGATTTTGGCGAAAAGTGTCAGGCGCTCATTGAATGACAGGCGATTGGCGGTGAGAAAGTCGGTCAGTGAGACGCCCTTGATGTACGCCATGGCGTAGTACATCCGGCCTTCACACTTCCCGCTGTCATAGATCGGAATGATGTTGCTGTGGCGCAGCTGCGCGGCGACTTCGATCTCGCGTTCAAATCGTTTACGAGACTGGTCGGATGCAAGCGGACCTTCGAGTAAAACCTTTAGCGCGACCTGACGCTTGGTGCTGATCTGCACCGCCTTGTACACGATGCCCATTCCGCCGCGGCCGATGAGGCGACTGATCTGGTAGCCGTCGATTCGTGGAAAATGCTGTGAGTCCGGCGGTTCGGCGGTCGCGGAACTTCCGCGCAGGTCGACGGTCTCGTCTCCGGGAAGTTTTTTGGGAGCTTCGGAAGACCCGGAAGCCGGCAGGAGTCTGATGCTCTCGAAATGCTCCCGAAGCACCGCCGCATGTTCGGCATGTTCCGCAAGGAAACGCTCCTCGGTGAGCGGTTCCCCGCCTTCGCGCCGGTCGAAGAACTCGTTGATGAGGGCGCCAATGACTTCCGCACCATCATCCTGACCGGAATGCTGCAAATTGTTGTTTTCGGACGTCATTCGTATCGCGAGTTTGCGCGGTTCTGGCTGCTCCCTGTTGTCAAGAATCCGTACGTCGTTGCTGGAAAAGGAGTTCCGGAAATTCGTACCATGTGCGCCTCCGGCGAAATCGGCTGACCGGATTCGCGAGGGTTCATCGGTTCTCGCTCCTCGTGGCGGAGACTGTCGGCCAGTGGCCGGGATTTAGTACGTCGCAACCCTCTCGTTGGTCCCAATTCAATGCCTCAATATTAGGTTAGCACAAAATTGGCATCGTCCGATTACAAAACAAGACGAGGATTCGACCGATGCGCGGTCATTCTCTCCGTGTATTCTACACTCAAGAACGGTTATTGTGACATTGATACCGGAATCGGTGATTCTGATGGCGTTTGCAGGGACCGACCGGCGGCGCGGAGGCGACGTAAATCGTGTCTGATGCGAAGGAAACGCAGATTCTGATCGATGAGGCCCGAAAAGGCGATGAATCGGCCGCCCAGCGCCTTCTGGTTTTGTATCATCCCCGGCTGCGGGCGCGGCTTCAGCGGCAGATGGATCATGTCATGCGCTCGAAGATTGAGGCGGAGGACATTCTCCAGCAGGTTTATCTGGAGGCGTTTCGAGCGCTAAACCAGTTTACCTATCAAGGCCCGGACTCGTTTCTGCGCTGGCTGAATGCGATCCTCGATCGCAAGTTAATTGACGAACATCGAGCGCTTCGCGCGGAACGGCGCGACGTGCGTCGGGAAGTGAAGCAGACGGCGGCTTCGGGGAATCAGACCACTTATGTTGATCTGATGGCCCGGATCATGTCTAGCGGTACGACCCCGAGTCGGGTCGTTCGCAAGACGGAGGCGGTCAACGCGATAGAGGATTGCCTGGCGAATCTGCCGGAGCACTATCGCGAGGTGATTCAGATGCGATTCATCGAGGGGCTTCCGGTCGCGGCAGTCGCCAAACAACTGGACCGGTCCATCGGATCGATACACATGATCTGCCATCGGGCATTGAAGCAACTTCGTGAAGAGGCGGAGAAGAAGGGCCTCACCCACGAGGAATGAACCGGGCCTTTTGTCAGATTCACAATCGGTCGGGATACCGCCGGGAATCGTCCATCTCGACGCGGCAAGGATTGCCTCGGCGCGATATGCTGGCATTCATGATGCCCGATTCGCTGACCCAGCTTCATCATTCCATCTGGCGAGAACTCGCCGAAGCCGTCACGGCCGATGGGCATCCTTTTCGATTTGCGGCTTTTTCGACGATTTCATCCGGCCGGTCCGGCGCCGATGAACCGTCCTCGCCGGACGTGCGGATGGTTGTGTTGCGGGCGGTTGACATCGGGCGGCGCGAATTGAGCTGCTATTCCGACGTTCGGGCGGCCAAGGTGACGCAACTTAGGCACTTCGAACGGGCGGCGTGGTTGTTCTATGATCCGACGCGGCTCGTTCAGATTCGAGCATTCGGCGGGGCGGTAATCGAGACGGGCGGCGAAATAGTGGATGCGGCATGGGAGGCCGTGGACGGCCTGAGTGTGATGAATTACGCGTCGGCCTCCGCGCCCGGCGAGTTGATAGCATCGCCGGGCGGCGTCAGCGGGTTGGCGAGAACGGCGGCGCATCTGGCCGTTGATCGCGAATCGGCTCGACGGAATTTTGCGGTCATCCGCACGACGATTGACGAGATGGATTGGCTGCAACTGGGGCTGACGGGACACCGGCGGGCGCGATTGACTTATACGGCGAGCGACACGAGCGGACACTGGGTGCAACCGTGAAGACGGCATGGCGTTTCATGCCTCATCGGCTGCGGTGACAGGATCAGGCGGATTGACCAATGAAACCGGGCTTGGTTGTCGGACTGGAACGAGAGACGCAATTCATCGTGACAGAGGACATGTGTCCTGCGTTCGACGGCGTGGTCGTGCACCGCGTCTGTGCGACATGGACGGTCGTGCAGTATATGGAAATCGCCGGTCGCCTCGTGCTGGCGGGTTTTCTCGAGGCCCATGAAGAAGGGGTCGGCACGCATGTGAGCTGCGATCATCACGCGCCCGCGCCAGTCGGATCCATGGTGCGCGTGGTGGCGAAGGCCAGCTCGGTATCGGTTCGCGAACTGGTGTGCGAGACGCGGGCATTTGTTGGCGATCGGCTGATTGCGACCGGTCGGACCGATCAGAAAACGATGCCGCGAACCGTCCTGCAACGGCTGCTCGGGGAGCAGTGATCCGTGGCGACTCCTGTTGGCGAATCGGCAGGTGGTTGAAAACCGCGGTTCTCGCGAGAAATGCGGCGTCATCCGTGGATGGCGCAGTTCGGCGATTTCAGGAACCCGCGGGCGCGTCGGCTTCCATGCACTGATCGAGCTTCTGCCGGCCACGAAAACCTGAATCCATCTCGTGCCAGTGAGCGATGCGCGGCTCGCCCAGCCGCCAGCAGAACTCGACGGGCCTGCCGTTGATGAAGGCGAGATAGTCGACGACGCCTCGCTCCCAATCCTTTAACTGGCATCCGATCTGCTCGAGTTCCTCGATGAGGTCCTGCAGGGCATCGAGCTCGTCGGCATATTGATCGCGCAACCGATCGAGCTGTTCCATCGAATGATCGTGGTCATCGGCGTGGCACCGCTCTTCGATGCGGCAGATCTGCTTATGCCTTGCGACGATGTCGGCGACGATTCGAGACACGAGCGGCAGTGTTCGATTGGCCTGGGCGAGTGTGAATATTTTGCGGCCGCGTAGGTGGCGGCTTTTCCGGGCGATCGCTGTGGTGCCGAATGCTTCCATGTAAACCTCTTTTGGCAGATTCGACGATTGTCTGGCACGGACGTGTGTCGATCGATTCGGCGATGCACGCCCGAACTCGCGACTGATAGGGTCCGACGCAATGCAGTCCCAACGGACGCGAAGGAAGCCGCACACATAAAGAGTGCTTCTTTCGTTGCATTACAAGGATCGAAAATACCACTCTGAGTAATGGAAATCAACGAGCATACTGATCGATTTGGTGGTGGTGTCCGATATTCACGAGAGACTGCGACGTGGCTGCTTCGCGCGGATTGTGTAACGTGTTCGGACACGCATTGACAAGCTTCGATGCGATGTGGCTTTGTGAAAGCGCGCGCGAATCAGAGAGGAATTGTGCATGGAATCGCGCACTAAGCCGCTCCGCGCCAGCGTGATTGTTACCGGACTGCATTTCGCGAAATTCACATTGAGATCGGAATGGACCTCGGTGATTGCGAAACAGCTAGATGCGTGCGAACGGCTGCCGACGTTTCGTGTTTATTCCATCTCAATCAATAGCGATACGAAGGCACTGAGGTCGTCGAGATCTGCGGTGGTTGAATAGTCGAAATCGGCCGCGCAGATTTCGTCGGGAGTTCCGCCGTTGGTAAGCACATCGGTAAAGCCCTGGACGTCGCCTGCGTTAACGAGTCCGTCGTTGTTCATATCGCCCTTGATTCGCGGGCAATAGGTGACACCGAGCAGTAACGCCGCGAACGGACCGACATCAAGTTGGTCAACAACTCCGGAATCGTCGATATCTGCGGCGCATCGTTCAACGAAGGAGCCGCCGTTCAACAGCACCGAGACGAATGCGGCAATATCAGCGCCGTCCACGAGCCCGTCGCCGTTGACGTCTCCCCTGGTGCAGATGCTTTGCTGGACATCGCCCGTGACGGCGAGCGCGAAGCCCTGTGTGCCGAGATTGACGGCGGCTCCGACGACGTCGATCGCCCAGACGCCGGTGGTGGGATTCGACAGGTGGACCTGTTCCGTGTTATTCAATGAATCGGCTGGTCCCCCGGGCACGGATTCGATGCCCTCGAAGCTGTTTCCCGTGTACGACACCTCGGACGGGTCGATGACGACCAGATTCAGATTGTTAACAGGGGTGAAAGCGGCCGCGACAGACGCGGGGGCGTCGGACCATACGAGCGTGACCTTCAGCCGCTCGGATGATGACATGACGTTGACATAGAATCTCTGCGTTTCGCCGGTTGAAAGGCCCTCGGCATGGCGGACATCGTGCACAATGAGTTTCCGATCGTCGCCGGCAAAATAGAGGGCTCGGTCCATGATTGCGCGACCCCAGCCTTCGTGGGTGCCCAGGTATCCCGCAAATCCGGACATGTCGACGGCCGAATTGAGAATGACCGCCTTGATGAGTGCGCCGGACGGCTCGAAAGCATCGAGGACATTCGCGGCGCCACCGGGATAGAACCCATCGATAAAGTACTGTCGAGTGAGCGAGGCAAAACCGGACATCGCGGGTGTCGCCCAGGACGTGGCGCAGGTCCGGTCTATCTCGGAGCATGCGGTGTTGACGTTTGCGGAGGTGGGGCAGCCCGAGACCCAGACTTCCGGTTTCTGTCGGCCGTCGGTGGTGGGTCCACGTGCGCCGCTTCCGTGGTTATTCTGGTTCGGCGGTTCATTGGCGGCGGCGACGGCGAGACAGTTTTTGGCGTTTTCAGGTGAGCGGATGGAGCCGGGCAGGCTTGCTGATCCGCCGTTCATGATCGCCACCAGGACGAGATTCTCCTCATAATCGTGCGCGAACTGGTCAATATCGGCGCACCACGCGTTGTAGGTTGTGTCGGTCGAACTTCCCCAACTGTTGGAATGAATGCGCGCGCCAAGGTCGTATGCGAACTGGAGGCGCTCATCGACATTGGTCGACGTGACGAGTCCGGCATAGTGCTGCATGACGATTCTGGATTTGTACGCCATGCCTCTGAAATTGGCGGAGGTTCCGGATAGATCGTCACCGGCGAGTGTGCAGCCGGCATGGGTGCCGTGGTATCCGAATCCACCGGGAATGACCTGGCCATTCGCCACGACGTAGGCCAGCAGCTTGCGATGCGCCGGTCCTGGCGCTACGAGATCGTCAAACGCACAGTGGGATTCGTCGAGCCCCCAATCGATGAGGCCGATGATCTGATCTTCTCCATGCAGTCCGGCGTTCCAGAGGGGTGTCGAGCCGGGGATATCGCTCTGAATGACCCATGTGGTCATCGAGTTTCTGGGTTCGCCTTCGGGCGTCTCGGCGATAAAGAGCACGTCGGGAATATCGGCCAGGCCATCAATTCTGTCCGATGCGATGTCGAATTCGAGCTTGCAGCGATCCGGTGTGGGAAGCACTTCGTTGATCGCGAGGGCCTGGGTTTCGATGATTCTGGCCGCCTGAGTCAGATCGGCGCCGCGCATGAGGCTGACCGAAAGCCGCTTTTCGCCGCGATCGTTCATCGCACGCCTGTCTGCGTCCTGATAAGCTTTTGCCTTTGGAATTTCCGGCGAGATTCGCCACTGCCGCTCGTATTCGCCGAGCCATCGAACGAACGAAAGCCCACGGAGTGCCGCGGCGTTGATGGTGACGCCGCGGACGATGTATGCGTTCATCGGAACGTAGTCGAGGAGTTCAAGGCCGGTTTCCGCGAGCGCGGCCCGACGGTCGCGCGTCATGGGGCCATCAAGCTGCAAGACGTAGTACTTATTCGGGTCGAATCGGGTATTGAGATTGTCGAGAAGCGACGGGGCGGTGGCGAGATCCACGTTTCCGGCCGCGAGATAGAGCGCGTGAGGGTTTGAACCGAGCGTTTCATCGCGAACGGTTTCAGACGAAATGGCCGGCGGCACCACCTGTGCGCTGAATGAAAGAAGCATCGCGATGGCGATGCCGACAGTGATCATCGTTTTGTTGCCTCCGTCAACTGATCCGCATGTTTTTTTCGGCCGCCGTTCGCCGCGGGGATCTGGGTCGGTACATTGGGGTAAGGATCTCAATCGAATTTTGAGCCGCTCTGGTCTTCATCTCGATAGATATCACTCAATCGGGCGGAGTGTTCGAGCCAATCAGCGGATTTCCCATGAGTGTGCGTTCGGACCCGGTCGGTCGGGACGGGGATTTCCGTGTCGCTCGCGTGCGGGCTTCGGGGAAAGTCCGGTTTATCCTGATATTTTAGCAATGCGCGCTCCAGTAAGTATATGTTACGGGACCCGATAATTCGCGTCCGAGGCAGGCGATATTCGTCGGCTGGGTGGGTGAGCACCTTTCGGCCGGCCGTAATCGGGAGCGGCGGGCCGTGGAAAAGGATTGGCCGAGCTACGCCCGGCAAACGGCTGTGAGCGGGGGTAAATCCACCGATCCGAATCACGGGAATCTGGCGCGATGATGCCGATAATTAATGGGTGCGCGTGCACACACGGACACGGCTTGCGCAGCCGGGCAACCAGTTGGCCGCCAGTTCTGCGGGGCGATACATTGAGCTTGAGAGATCTCAGAATGGCGTATCTTCGATGGCTGGTCGCGCCGTTGGTTCGGTTGGCGGGTCCGCGTGTCGCTACGAAGTTCGCAGCACGACTTGGGACAGGCTTATTCGACCTGAACCCTCCCGGACGCGAGCGCGCCATGAAGCGAGTCCTTTCGGCGTTTGGCGAAGCGTTTTCCGTTGCATGTCAGGAAAGGTCGAATGCCATCGATCCAAACCAGCTAGCGCTTCGGATCAGTCGAGAAAGCTACGAACACTTCGCGAGATTCTGGGCCGAGTGCCTATTTGTCGCGAAGCGGCTGGACGCTCAAGGCTGGCGCGAGTTTGTCCGGATTGAGTCGAGCGATGAGGAACGCCTTCGAGCGGTTTCCGCTCGCGGTTGTGTCGTCGTGGTGGGCTATCACGGGAACATCGCCGCCGCGGCGTGCGCGCTGGGGAACCTGCTCGGCGGATTGGAAGTGGTTTCCGATTTGAGTGGCCGTCCCGAAATTCGAATCTGGGAACGGGAGATTCGGTCACTGTCGCACGTACGTTTGATTGATCGGAGCGATGCCGCCCGAGTTCTTCCGGATGTGCTTGCGCAGCGAAAGTCGGTCATGATTGTCGCGGAGAACGAGCGGCCGGGCGGTCGGGGTCATCGAGTTCGGTTCATGGGCCGACACTTCGCGGCGCGTCCGACGATCGAGCGGCTGTGCCGGTGGTTCGACGTGCCGGCAGCCGTCGTGACGTGTCCGCGCGGCCCGGGTGCGTTCGAGTTTCATTTGCGAGTGCACAAGCTAATCACGATTGCGCCGAGCGATTCCGACGACTCGTTCATGTTGCGGGTCCTTGGCGAGCTTGAGAAGGGAATGATGCTGGCCCCTGAACAGTATCTGTGGGGGATGGCGGCTATGGAAGATGCCCGGAGGCATCGCGGCGCGGGATCATCGTTGTACGGCAGTGGCGAGGCAAGCCCGATTGGGGCCGCAGGGTGATTCCCAATCAGGAATCCGGGCACGGCTGGCAGGTCGAATTGCTGCGGCGAGCGTTTGTCTGCTCGGGTGCGCAGAATCAATGGTGGTTTGACGTCTCATTCTGTTACCCCTAGCATCTATTTTCTGTCAGTCATGCGGATTGGGAGGCAATCGAGCGGTGCTTAGCAAAGACCTGTTGGACATCCTGGTATGTCCGGCTTGCAAGAAGCCGGTGGAGTGGCGCGAACCCGAACCGGGGGATGACGTTCAGGGACGGCTGGTGTGCACGGGCTGCGGCTTGCGGTTTCCCGTACGCGATGACATTCCGATCATGTTGATTGATGAGGCGGCGCCGTCGAAATAGTTGCTCCGGCCGGTCGAATAGCAGGTGGCGGCCCGAGCACTGTCGGCCTGCGTAAAGGTGTTTTCAGCGGGAATGTTCGCGATCATCTCCGATATCCACTCGAATCTGGAGGCACTGCGCACAGTGCTTGCGGACATTGAGCGCCGCAGTATCAAGACGATTTACTGTCTTGGCGACATCGTGGGTTACGGCCCTGATCCGGGGCCATGTCTTGATCTGGTGGCGGAGCACGCCACGCTAAGCCTGTGCGGCAATCACGATCACGCGGTTTACTATGAGCCGACGAATTTCAATGTCAGTGCAGAGCGAGCGGCGTTCTGGACCCGGGCCAGCCTGGAGGATGAGCCGGAAGCCGAACGGCGCAACCGGCGATGGCGATTCCTGGGCGGCTTGAATCCTCGCGAGGAGCTAAACGGCTTTTTGTTTGTACATGGCTCTCCGCGGAAACCGATCAACGAGTATCTTTTTCCTGATGATGTTTACACGGCGCCTCAGAAGCTGCTCGCAAATTTCGACCGGATGGAGAAGCTGACGTGCTTTTGTGGACATACCCATGTGCCGGGAGTATTCGTGGATGATCCGTATTTTGAGACTCCCGACGAGATGGGTGATGAGCACAAGTATACGATCGGCGAGGAACGGGTCATTATCAACGTCGGATCGGTGGGCCAGCCTCGAGATCGTGATCCGCGAGCGGCCTACGTCGTCGTTGATGGCAACGAGGTGGAGTTTGTCCGAGTCGATTACAACATCGACGTGACGGCGAAACGAATTCGTGATAACCCCTTTCTGGACGACTTTCTCGGCCAGCGCTTGTACGAAGGAAAATAGGCCGATCGGAAGTTTGGCGAACGACACTTAAAAGACACCGCAGGACGATTGCCACTCATGCCCGGCGGACGACACGCGACATTTTCCCATACGGACCCAACTGATTATGGATGCACAAACCAAGAGGACGATGGCGGCGACAGCGCTTTGCTTGTTGCTCCTCTTCGGCTGGATCAAGATTCAGCAGATTTACAATCCTCCCGCTCCCAGCAAGCCTGCGCCGACCAGCGCGTCGACTGAAGAACCGCCGGCTAGCGCTTTCAATCCAGACGGTTCCGCCGCAGCAAGCACGGCACCTTCGATTGGAACGACGCCGCCCACGCCGACGGTGAGCGGCGGTTTGGAGTATGTCCTCGAGGGCGGAACGTCAACCGAGCCCATCGTTCTCGGCGACGATCGGCAGGACAACAAGCGCGCACAGTTTGTCAATCCTTATCGCCTCAGCGTCGTGATATCGCCGGTGGGGGCATCGGTCGAGGAAGTGCGGCTTTCGGAGCATCGTTCCCATGTCGCGCGGAACCGGAAAAATCCGGACCACGCTCCGTATGTGCTCCTGCAGCCCGTGAAGGATCCGATCACAGGCGATGTCTATCGATCTTTCGTGACGGAATCCTTGCGCCTCGTCGAAGACAAGAAGGATGTTTCGCTCGGATCAGCGGTCTGGACGGCTGCAAAGAGCCGCGACGAGAAGGGCGAGACCGCGACCCTGACGACCATCGTGAAGTTAGGCAGCCAGCCGGTCCTTCGATTGACGAAGACTTTCCGGGTCGAGAAGGAATCGCCGCTGGTCATCGTAACGCATGAAATCGAGAACCTTGGTCCGAAGGCGTCGAGCGTTCGGCTGACGCAAACCGGGCCGACGGGGTTGATGCGAGAGGATCAGCGTTACGACATGGTCCGCGCGATGTTCGCGATCGTTGATGTCGATGGCCGGTCGCGCAAAGGTACGATCGTCACGCGTGACGAAGTGTATGGTCTTGCGGAGCACCGGCGCGACTTTGTTCCGACCGAAGGCAGCCAGTTTCTCTGGGCTTCGGTCAGCAACAAGTATTACACTTGTATCGTCGCACCGCGCCCGGTGGAGTCTTCGGAAACCAGGCGGGCAGGATATCTTGATCAGCTCTATGCCGTGACGCGGGTTGGCGAACCGAAGTATGACCGCGATCTGACGGTCAAGCAGGTCTTCGCTCCCCAAGAGGCGATTGCTCCCGGCGGGAAGGTGACCATTGTCGCCGATGCGTACTGCGGTCCGAAGAGTGATCGCGCATTTAGTCAACTGCCGCTGGCCAAGACGCTGAACTTTGGTCTGACGATGTCGCCGGATCGATCCATGTGCACATTCGATGTGCTGAACGTGGCAATGTTGTGGCTGCTGACCCACATTCACGATCTGATCGGCAACTACGGTATAGCGATCATCCTTCTGGTTATCATTGTCCGGGCGATTCTGCATCCGATCAGCAAGCGGGGGCAGATCAACATGATGCGCATGCAGAAGAACATGGCGCGCATCAAGCCCAAGCTCGACGTGATTCAGGAACAGTTCAAGAACGATAAGCAGAAGCTGAGCGAAGAGACGATGAAGCTCTATCGCGAGGAAGGTGTCAATCCTGCGGCGTCGATGATGGGTTGCCTTCCGATGTTCCTCCAGATGCCGATCTGGGTCGCGCTGTACACGACGCTGAATACGACGGTCGACCTCCGCCATGCGCCTTTCTTCGGCTACATACGCGATTTGTCGGCGCCGGACGCGCTGATTTCCTTTGGCGGCGAGTACCACATCCCGCTGATATCCACGCTCATGGGCGGTGCGATTTCATCGTTCAATCTGCTGCCGATCATCATGACGCTGCTGATGTACGGCCAGCAGAAGCTGACTCAGAAGCTGACGAAGCCGGACAAGCCGCCTGCGCCCAAGCTCGACAAGGACGGTCGGCCGCTGCCGGATACGATGGCGCAGCAGCAGAAGATGATGAACTTCATGATGATTTTCATGGGGTTCATTTTCTACAATATGCCGAGCGGACTGTGTCTTTACATTCTTTGCAGCAGTCTGTTCGGCATGATCGAACAGTGGTACATCCGCAAGCACATCAAGGAAAAGGAAGTGCGCGGTGAGTTCGAACCGGCGGCGAGTCCGGCCGGCGCAGCGCCGAAGCCCGGGGGGGGCTGGTTGGCGAGAAAGCTGGCGGAGATGCAGAAGCTTGCCGAGCAACAGCGCCTGGCTCAGGCGAAAGGGCAGACCCCGAACGGCAAGCGCAAGAAGAGCCGATTCTAGGCAGACGCGGCCGGTGCGAATCACAAACGCTCGGTCACGCTCTTGCCCTGCATGAAGAGTTGCAGGTAGTCACGGCCGCCGGCCTTGCTGTCCGTGCCGGACATGTTGAACCCGCCGAACGGCTGCACGTCCACCAGCGCGCCAGTGCATTTGCGATTGAAGTATAGATTGCCCACGTGGAATTCATGCCGCGCTCGTTCGAGGTGCACTCGGTCGTTCGAGTAGATTGCGCCGGTCAGTCCATATTCCGTTCCGTTGGCGATCTCCAGCAACTCGTCGATCCCGCGACCTTTGATCACGGCCAGCACGGGGCCGAAAATCTCCTCCTGGGCCAGACGTGCATCCGGTTTGATGCCGGTCACAATTGTCGGCTGAATGAAAAGCCCGCTGATGCCGGACTTGGCGCCGGCGCCTTTGGGCTTTGCGTATTCGGCGGCGCGCCGGCCGGCGACGAGCGTGCCTTCTTTTTCGCCGATTTCAATGTAGCTGATGATTTTTTCGTAGGCGGCCGTGTCGATAACGGCGCCCATACTGAAATTCTCGGCAGTCGTCGGATTTCCGACCGTCAATTTCTTCGTGCGTTCCGTGACCTTCGAGAGAAGGGCATCGTGAACGGATTCATCAACGATGAGCCGGCTACACGCGGAGCATTTCTGCCCCTGGAACCCGAATGCCGCAGCGACGACGCCTTCGGCGGCGGCATCAAGGTCGGCGCGATCGGTCACGACGATGCAGTCCTTCCCACCCATTTCAAGAATGGTCCGCTTGAGCCAGACCTGGCCGGGCTGGACCTTAGCCGCGCGTTCGAAAATGCGCAGGCCGACTTCGCGCGAACCGGTGAATGCGATGAACCGGGTTCGCGGATGATCAACGATCGTGTCGCCAATCTCGGAACCTGATCCCGGGCAGAAATTGACAACGCCCGGCGGCAGCATGCATTCGTCGCAAAGAATCTCCAGGAACTTCGCGGCGATCACCGGCGCGGTGCTCGCGGGTTTGAGCACGACGGTGTTGCCTGTCACGATGGCGGCCGTCGTCATGCCAGCCATGATTGCGAGCGGAAAGTTCCACGGAGGGATAATCGCGCCGACACCGAGAGGGATGTATCGCAATTCGTTTTCCTCGCCGTCGAAGGGAGTGACTGGTTGGGCACCTCCAAGCCGCATCATCTCGCGGCCGTAGAATTCGAGGAAATCGATGCATTCGCAGGCATCGGCGTAGGCTTCGATCCAGCTCTTCGACTCTTCGTACACCATCCATGCGGAGAATTCATAGACGCGACGGCGCAGGATGGCCGCAGCGCGAAGCAGATATCTCGCCCGCACATCGGGATCGACACGTGACCAGCTTTTGAATGCACTTTCGGCCGCGGCAACTGCCTGCCGCGCGTGCTCCGCATCGGCTTTGGCGACATATCCGATGACCTGGTCGGTTCTGGCGGGGTTGTAGGATTCGATCTTCGAGTGGGTATCGATCCGCTGCGATCCGATCCGAAGCGGGTACGAGCGCCCAAGCTGCGATTCGACCATCTTGAGTGCGTCGAGCATCTTCTGACGCGGCTCCGGTTCGGCAAAGTTGACGTAGGGCTCTGGTCGATAGGTGGTGAGCATCTTCGAATCCCTCACTGGTGTCGCGCAGCGGCGGCTGGGCCTTTCCGGGGTGCGGAAGCACAGTGATCGATGGCGATTGCTTTCCGGAGTCGGCCTTCGAGCGTCGGCTCCATTCGACGCCGCGATCGATTTATCTTTTCGACGGGAGTATAGCCGAAGCCGGAAAGGCTGCGAAGCGTGGCCGGTCGTCGTGAGCGGCGTGTAGAGGACTATTCTACCGACTGGCTGGTGGGGGCGGCGGTCGGGTCAGTCCCGAGTGCGGGAGTTTTCGGTGTGGCCGGGGTGTCAGTCGCGTGTGCCGTCGATGTCTCAGAGTATCCGGCGGTCTGCGAATCGGGACTGGAAGTCGATTCTTCAGAGAGCGGACGACCGAACTCCTGCACCCAATAGACGCCATGATCGCCGCCAATTTTCACGGCAACACCGATTTCCGTGAAAACCGGATCGAGGATGTTGGCCCGGTGTTTGGGCGAGTTCATCAGCGCGATCATAGCTTCCTTGACCGTTGCCTGACGCGCCGCGAGGTTTTCGCCAATCTGGAAGAAGGGATACCCGAAATCAATCGCGCGTTCGACCACTGTAGAGCCGTCGTATGGATCGTAATGGTCGAAGAAGTGGCCATCGACGAGGCGACAGGCGTAGAAGTCGGCGATTTGCATCAATGTGCCATTCTGGCGAAGCGGCTTCAATTCGCGCTTGGCGCGCTCGGAATTGATCGCGTCAATCATGTCGCGGGTGAGGGATTCGGGTTCGGATGGATTGGCGCACGCCTGGCCGGCAATCAGTGACGTTGTGAAGCCTGAGGCCGGATCATTGGTATTGGCGGAGCGCGCAGCGTCGTTGGGCTCATAGCATCCGGCGGCGAGCGCGGCCGCAAGAACACTCGGCAGTCCGACCAAACGCATTGGATTTTGATATCGGACTCGGCGCAAGCCTCGGATCCTCCCGCCAGCGGGGTAACTCGTTCGGTCAAAGATCTAGTGACGACGATCTTAAGTCTACTCTTCCAATTTAGGTCGGGCAATCCGGCAGCAGCCTTGAATTATAGGCCCGTTGCCGTGGCCAGCCGATCAGGCCGCTCTCTTACTCTTGAAACGGTGAAAAGTCGGAATGAGTTCACTGAAATATCAGGGGAATGGAATTGGCATTCTGCGTGCATGGAATTTTCGGTAGGCTGCCGCTGGGCCACCGCGTAACACTGATCGAACTCGTGGTCGGCAAAATCACGCGGCTGCGGAACGCTAGTCCCGAGATTGACTGGAGTTACAATCGTTCCGTAACTGCGGGGAGCAGACATGGCAGTGAATGATTGGAATTCACGAGGCGCGGATTGACGAACTGCCGCAACAGCGATGGCCAGACTTTCGCCGGGCTCCGATTCCGGATGGTCGAGACTCAGATCGTCGGGCGAGGCATCTCCGATCCGAATGTGATCGCCGCAATGAAGGCGATTCCGCGCGAGTGTTTTGTTCCGATTTCGCAGGTGGATCATGCCTACGAAGATCGGGCAGTCGGCACGGAATTGGGACAGACGATCTCTCAGCCATACATTGTCGCATTGATGACTGAGCTTCTGGCGGTCAGGCCTCATCACCGGGTCCTGGAAATCGGCACCGGAACGGGCTACCAGACCGCAGTTCTGGCTCGGATCGCTTGTCGTGTGTATTCGATCGAGCGTCTGAGGGCATTGTCGGATGCGGCGGAACGCCGCCTCGCAGAAATGGGTGTCGAAAATGTGGAACTGTGCGTGGGCGACGGCAGTGCCGGCTGGCCGGAGGCGGCGCCTTTTGACCGCATCATGGTGACGGCAGCCGCTCCGCGTGTTCCGTCGATTCTGGTTGACGAATTGTCGGAATGCGGTCGCCTGGTGGTGCCGGTTGGTGAGGGGGACGCACAGATTCTAACGGTTATTCACAAGGTGGGGGGGCGGATTATTGAACACCCTTCGCTGGCGGTACGTTTTGTCAAACTGATCGGCGAATTCGGATTCCCTGAACCGGGCTGAGACTACAATTCCTAACTTGCGGAATCCTGCGGATTCGCGGACGATGACCGTTCTGATTGGCCATGAGAACACCCCTCAGAAGCCCGTATGGGTCAGATAGATTCCCACCTGAAAGGAAGATTGATGAGCAAAAGACTGGCCGCCGGGTCCCTACGGCGAAATCGGTGCGCGATGTACCTGTTGGCGGTGTTGTCGCTGCTTGCGACTGGACAGGTTCGCGCTCAGGCCAATCCGGAAATGAGCCCGGATGATTTGAAGAAGGCCGAAGACCTTCGGGAAGATCTGCGTCGAATGATCGAGCTGGCGCGCGATCAGGTATTTCCGGCACTCGTGAACATCCGGGTTTCGACGGTTGATTACTGGGGTGGTAAGAAACATAAGGGCGCGGCGACGGGCAGTGGCACGATCATTTCAACCGAAGGGTATGTGCTGACGAATCAGCATGTCACGGATACTGGCAAGAAGTTCAAATGCACACTCGCGGACAAGCAGGAGGTCACCGCTACGATGGTCGGTGAGGATCCACTGACCGATCTTGCCGTCATCAAGCTGGATTTGTCGGAACTCAAGAGCCCTTCAACGCCGCTGCCCGTTGCGCGGTTCGGGAACTCGGACGAGTTGGCGGTCGGTGATTATGTCATGGCGATGGGATCGCCATTTTCGTTGTCCCGGTCGGTGACACTTGGCATCGTGTCGAACAATACGCGTGTGTTCACCGGACGCGGATCGGGCGAGGAAGTCGAGGAAATGGAACTCGATTCGGGGCAGCGGACCGGATTGTTCACGCGCTGGATTCAACACGATGCGTTGATTCATCCCGGCAACAGCGGCGGTCCGCTCGTTAATCTCAAGGGCGAGATCATCGGCGTGAATGAACTGGGCGGCAGCGGAATGGGATTCGCGATTCCGAGCAACCTCGCACGCCAGGTGGCGGACTCCCTGATTAAGTATGGCGAAGTGCCACGAAGCTGGATCGGCGTGAGTTTCAAGCCGATCGCGAAAACCGGGTATGACCGCGGCGTCCTCGTCAACTCGGTGTTTGAGAGCGGCCCGGCCGCCAAGGCCGGAATCGAACCGGGTGACGTGATACTTCGCATCGATGGCGAAGCACTCACGATCCGTTTCGCGGAAGAAGTTCCGCCGCTCTTGAAGCGATTGGCGGATGTGCCGATCGGATCGCAGATGAAGGTGTCGTTCTTGCGGAAGGACGAAGTTCACGAGGTGACCCTGACGACCGAGAAGCTGCTGAAGGATCGTGGACAACAGACGTCGCTGCGTTCGTTCGGGATCACGGTTTCAGAGATTACGCCGCGTATGGCGCTCTCGCTTCGGCGGCCGAATACGAAGGGCGTCATGGTCAATGGGACGCGTTCGGGCGGACCCGCGGATCTGGCGGAGCCATCGCTGCGCTTCGGCGACGTGGTGATTCGCGTTGAGAATGACGAAATCGACAATCTTGAGGGCATGGTCAAGGCCTACGAGAAAATCATGAAGATGGAATCGACGCCGGAGTATGTGCTGATCGAGTTTGATCGCGGCGGGAAGAACCATCTGACCGTAATCAAGCCGAAGCCGGAAGAGCCGGATGATCCTCCGCGAGACATTCGCAAGGCGTGGATCGGCATCGCAACGCAGCCGATCATCGAGAAACTGGCGAAAAAGCTGGGGCATCCGGATCAGCCCGGCTTCCGGGTGACCCGGGTTTATCCTCTGACGAAAGCGGCCGAATCCGACCTGCGCGTCGGTGATATCATAGTGGCACTGAATGGCGAGAAGCTTAAGATCAAGGGGATGCAGGACGCGGGATTGCTTGCACGGCTCATCAAGCGGCTGGATCCTGACGGCAAAGTGACTCTCAAGGTCGTTCGGGGCGACGAGACGCTGGATGTCGAGGTGAAGCTGGAGCCGACCAAGTATGGACCGAGTGAAGCGCTGCGGCTGACGAACAAGGACTTCGAAATCACAATCCGCAACATCACATTCTTTGACCGGGATGAGAATCAATGGGACAAGGACGTGCAGGGTGTGATCGTGGAGCAGGTGGAGAGCGGCGGCTGGGCCAGCATGGGCGGTGTCCAGCCGAACGATCTGATTCAGCAGATCAACGAGTACCCCGTGAAGAGTCGCACGAGTTTTCGGCGGGCGATGGAGGCCATCGCGAAAGAGCAGCCGGAGCGCGTCGTGTTTCTGGTTTTGCGGGGCGTGCAGACCCGATTTCAATTCGTCGAGCCGGAGTGGAAACCGGCGATCGATGTCAAGGACGCAGCCGATTCAGGAAGCGCGGTCGGTGAGGCGGGAGGATCCAGCGCGAACGACAACGAGTCGGAGTAAGGAGTTTAATTCGGATGATTCAATCAAGGCGTATTCGTTTCTTCGCGCTGGCCGGTTTGACTGTAATGGCACTGGGTGGCGCGTCGGCAGCCGCCGATACCAAGGGACTTTATAAGCAATTGGCGGACCAATTGTCCCATGCGCTGGTGACGGTCAAGTTCGTGTTGAAAGTTCAGGGTCCGTCGGGCCCTCAGGAAATCGAGCGTGAGTTCACCGCGTTGATGATTGAAAAGAATGGGTTGGTGCTCTGTTCCAGTGTTCAACTTGGAACGTCGCGGATTTTCCGTGCGCGCGGCGGACAGGTCACGCCGACAGACATCAAAGTTCTCATCGGCGACGATACCGAGGGCGTGCCGGCCCGATTGCTGACGAACGATCCGGAACTTGATCTGTCGTGGGTGCAGATCAAGAAACCGGATGAACAGGGCTACAAGTTTCTGGATCTGAGCAAGTCGAAAGTCGTGACCTTGGGCGACCGGCTGCTGTCGGCTCGGCGTATGGATAAGTTCTTTGATCGGGCCATCGTGTTGAACGAAGGGCTCCTCGGTGGCATCACGAAAAAGCCTCGTGAATTGCTGATCCCGACCGCTTCATTGGAGTTTGGCCAGACCAATATCGGGATGCCGGTTTTCGCTGAAGACGGCTCAGTCGTGGGTGTGTCGGTGTTGCAATCGCCCGATCCGGAGGACATGGATGCCAGCTCGCGCGGCAGCGCTGACGTGCTGATCCTGCCGGTGGCCGAGGTGGTGAAGGCGACGGAGAAGGCGAAGACGACCGCGCCGGCCGCGGAGGAAGAGGAGGACGAGGCGTCAGGCGACAGCGACAAGTCCGCCACGAAGCCGGATACGAACGATAAGTCGAAAAGCTCTCATGAAGAGAGCGATGAATAGGCTGCGGCTGAATTCGATTTTCCAGCCATGAACCGCGGCATCGTTACCACGTCAAATCTCTCGACGTAGTGACGATGCCGCTTTTTTTGACGGCATGAAGCCTCGCAGGAGTTTGATTTCGTTCAGCTACTGCTGCATTTCTTCGTGGAATGCCTGGGGATGGTTGGCCCAGCGTTCGGCTTCCAGCGGACTGACAATTCCGCTTCGAGCGAGCCGGGCGAGGGATCGCTCCAGCGTGATCATCCGCTCATCGGGGATATCCTTCGTCCGAGTCTGTAATTGTGAATAGAGTTGTTCGATTTTGCCGTGGCGGATCAGGTTGGCCACGGAATAAGTGTTGTTCAGCACTTCCATCGCGACGACCCGGCCGGCGCCGTCTGCGCGGGGCAGGAGTTTTTGCGAGATGATGTGGCTGAGGCCCAGTGAAAGCTGACTGGCGACTTCTTCCTGTTGATTCGATGGGAACATATCAAGAATTCGCGTGATGGTTCCGCGACAGTCACGCGTATGCAGTGTTGAGAAGACCAAGTGGCCGGTTTCCGCGGCCGTAAGTGTCCACGCCGCGGAATCGCGGTCTCTCATTTCGCCGACGAAGATGACGTCCGGGTCCTCACGCAAACAGTCTCGAAGTCCGCGTTCATAGCTTGGCACATCGCGTCCGACTTCTCGTTGAGAAATCAGCGCCATGCTGCCGCGAAGGCGATATTCCACGGGGTCTTCGAGGGTAATGATTCTGCACGCCTGGGACATCGCGATCCGGGAGAGGAGCGAGGCGATTGTGGTGGACTTGCCGGCTCCCGTGACGCCCGTAACAAGAATGAGGCCGTGCTGCTTATTGACGATGTCTCTCCAGACATCGTTGGGAAATCCGATGGACTCGACCGCGGGCGGGCTGGTTTCCAGCGCGCGAATCGCCAGCGCGAGGCCGTCGTCATCTTTGAAGCAGTTTAACCGGAATTGCATTCGCTCGGTGAAGCATGAACTATCGACCGAATGATTACGTTGCAGTAGATCCCACTCTGGCTCGCTAAGCAGCGACAGGGCGAAGGCGCGAACTGTGTCGGCCAGGAGCGGGGGGCCTTTCATTTTCTGAAGCGAGCCGTCGACGCGGTAGATCGGCGGACTCCCGACCTTGATATGCAGGTCGCTCACGCGCATTGAGCCGACCTGCGCGAAGTAGTCGAGAAGATCCATCATGGAGACGCTGGCGCCGTCGCCGAGTTCGTAAAGGGGCTCATCGAGTGAATGTTGTTCATGCATGGACAACTCGCATCGCGGATTCGAGTCCGCCCCTCGGCACGGCAATGGCCGCAACGATCGTGCAGTTATTATATGCGCGTGACTAACGGCACGGAATCGGAGCGGGCCTTGTCGTGATTCAGGGTATTTCCGGCGTCGAAGGCGTTGTGGAATTTCTGTGCGGCGGTCTGGCGCCTCGCCGATCCGCCGGACTGTCGGATGGCTGAGATGCGGGTGAGATGTTGTATCCGATCATTCCGTTGAATCTGCCTCGAAAGAGCTTCTCGTTATTATGAGTGAGCGAGACGATGTCACCGGGTTTAATCGGTTGATCCTGTGAGATGATAGCCCACGAATGAACGCCCTCGGTTGAAATCGTGATGCGATTTTCCTCGTCGATCTCGGCGTGTATCCGGGCCTTTCCGACGTGATCCGGCTCGGCATTGGCGATGAGCCACCAGACGCGCGCATTCGCGCCGATCAGACGGTAGTTGATCGCGCGAGGCGCCGGTTTCCGCTTTTGCCTGAGCACCCACTTCCAGACTTCCTTGCTGGAGTAGACGTTGTCCCAGATCTTATGCCCCTGACCAGCGTACTCCGTGTATTTGGGTTCCGCGCCCAATTCGCGCAGCCGGGCAACGGCCTCGCGTGTGGCGGAAACCGGCACATTCTGGTCCTGTGAACCGTGAAACGCCCAAACGGGCAGTTCCCGGATGTTGGACAGATATTCCACCGGCGCGACGCCGCAAACCGGTATGATCGCGGCGAACGCATCCGGTTGGAGCGTGGCGAGTTCCCACGTGCCGAATCCACCCATCGAGAGGCCGGTCAGGGTCACGCGATCGCGATCGGTTCGGTATTCTCGCAGTGTGGTGTCAAGTGCCGACCAGACAGCGAGAGCATTCTGCCCTCGAAACCACATTCCGCGGGCCTGCGGCATGATAACGATAAACGGGAAATTGCTGATGTTCTGTCGGATGTAGGCGGGCAGGCCGACCTGGGTCTGTCGGATGTTGTCCGTACCGGATTCAGCGCTTCCGTGAAGAAAGACGATGACCGGCCAGTTGTGATGGGGATCGTCATTGTACTGTGGAGGAATGTACACGACGTATTTCCATTCGCTCCTGTCCGGCAGCTGGATCCGCTTCTCGATGAAATTATCAGGAAGTTGCGGGTTTCGCGAAACCGTCGTCGATTCGGAAGGCGGGTCGTGCTCCAGCAGAATCATCGCAGGAAGTGCCACAATCACGACAGCCGTGAGCAGCGTGGGTAATGCGGATCGAATCATGTGGTAGGTGCTCTCGCGGTGGATCGACTATTGCATCATCATAGCGATGCCAAAATCGAAAGCCCACGGCTAACTCGGCCGTGGGCTTCAGGTTGATTCATACTGGTACGCCGGCTTCAGTCACGAGGTTCACGGGGAGGTTCTCGTGAAGATCATGAATTGGTCCGTTGAGAGCCCGACGCGGTCGATCGGCGCGAGAATATCCAGACGCGAATCCGCATTGACATCGACGAATGCGCACCGTCCGATGTCGGCGACCGGATTTGTCGCGAGAATTGAGAAACCGAGCCAGAAATCGAACAACTCATTGCCCGGCTGAAACCCGACCATGTTCCCGCTGGCGGTGGCGAACGCATCGAGCTGTCCGTCGAGGTTTAGGTCCACCAACTGTAGCTGGTTGA
Source organism: Phycisphaerae bacterium (assembly GCA_019636475.1). Taxonomy (NCBI): domain Bacteria; kingdom Pseudomonadati; phylum Planctomycetota; class Phycisphaerae; species Phycisphaerae bacterium. The sequence continues at coordinate 114,498 of JAHBXN010000007.1, read as the reverse complement.
TCGTCACGCCGGACTGCAACTGCCCCAGATTGAAGACGCGCCACGGAAAAGTCTGCAATGTCACGCGATCCGGGCCGGGGTTCTCAAACCACTGAATCAATCCAAGCGACGCATGGGCGGCGGCGATATCGATATCACCATCTCCGTCGATATCCCCCGCGGCAATGTAATCGCCACCCTGGTTATCCGGATCGGCTTCAGCTTGCTGACCCAGAAAGCGCGCCGTCCAGTTTCCGGCGGCAACGGCTCCAGCGCCGGATTCGACGAATGGATTCTGGAGCCAGCGAATGTTGAATGTCTTCGCTGTTGGGAACGAACCGACGATATCAAGGTCTCCATCTCCATCGATGTCGACGACTTCCATCGAAGTAATCTGGTTCACATCCGCAGTGAGCGGAAGAGCCGCCTGGACCCAATTGGCTCCGACACGCGCGGCCGCTCCACCCGGATTGAGGAAGAGGCGTATTACGTCGGTGTCATCGACCTCATTCGAAGCGAGAACAATATCCGGCAGATTATCGCCATTCATGTCTACGACGGCGAAATCGGTCAATCCCTTCCCGTCGCCCGGAATATTGAATATCTCATCAATCGTGACATGCGCCCATTGGAGCGCTTCGCGCGGATCGGCCGGCGCAAAGAGCAGTGAGACCGAACCTCGAATGCTGGCGCCATCGACCGGGACGAAGCCGGTGTCATTGACCAGTACCGCGACGTCGAGCCGGCCGTCGCCGTCAAGATCGCGGGCAGCAAGATCGACCATCCTGGCGATGGGGCCGCCACCGGCGATTGTGAATGTGTCGAAACTCACGACGGAGGCGACACCGGTACGCAAGTGAAGCTGAATAGGCTGATTCTCATTGGATCCGGAGACGAGGTCCTGCCTCCCGTCGCCATCCATGTCGGCGACGACGATGACCTTCGCGCCGCTGGTGGCTTCAAATGCGGGGTCCAGTTGGGAAACGTTGAAGGTCGGTGCGGGAATTGACTGCTGTCGACTCGTGGAGCCGAGAACACCGGCGCCGGGGCCGAAGACGCCTCCGGGACCGAAGAGTGCGAACAATTCCGTGCAGCCCGTGCAGCCGAACGTCAGGAGAAGAAGTGCCGGTATGCGAATAACCGCCTTTCGCACGCTCATGCGAAGCTCCTCAGGGAAAACAGGGTTTCATGGGCCCGAACGCTTTTCTCGCGCGGGGATGCTCGCAAGACCGCATCCTCGTGCGCGGCGCTCGCGCGGAGCATCAGTGTGTTCTGCATCGGTCAGAGGGACGGCGCGAGTTAGGATACGCGCTCCTGAAGCAGGGGTGCGCCGGAGTCCGCCCGGTCCAGATACACTTCTTCAATATCGGTTTCGTAGATATCCCGTCGCATGATGAAATATACGATTGTGCCAGAAGCGTGGAAAAAAGAGATGGCAAAGGCGGCGACCACGCCCCATAACACGAGGATCCAGCCATGGATGCAGACTGCGGCGAAGCGGCTGACGTGGCGCAAATTCGGCCCATCGAAGGTCCCATAGAACGGGCGCCCGTCACCGGGCCGTGGAGCCTGCCACAGCGCAGACAGCTTGTGTTCGGCCGCTTTCGTCGTGACGCCGTCCGCGTCGAGTGCGAAGGCGCTTCCCCAATTCATCGAGTCGCCGAGAAACGTGGCGGTCAGCCACAAGGCCGTGGCGATAAATATCTTGAGTAGCATCACGCAGACCGCACCGAATGTGATCGAAGTCAGCAGGAAGAGCAGATACTTGATGGGGCGGGTGACGACAAACTCTCCGGCGGTCGAAAGGGAATCGCCGGCCAGAAGATCGTCGGATGCGATGCCGGGTGCAAGCAAGGGATAAAGCAGGATCGCGGCTAACAGACAGACCGCCGCGGCGAGACCAAGCATGATCGGGAAGATGAAACCCACGCCCACGAAGAATTCTCCAATCGCCGGGATTGCTCCGAACAATCCGATGACCCACAAAGCGAAGGCAATGCCGGCGAGCAGGACCAATGGAATCAGCGGGGCAATGAAGAAGGATGTCCATCGCGATCGAGCGAATCGGATGCTCTCTCGCGTGGAGACATCCGCATCGCGGCTGAAGATCAGCGCAGCCGACCGGCACACGGCGCCGCCACAGACCGCCCAGATTGCAAAGAGCGCGAAAAGAAAAATGACGGCATACACGGCGTGCATGGTGATGAGCCAGCCCAGTCCGCCCAACAGTGCCAGAAGTGCGCCGAGTATCGCGCCGGGGCTCAGAGAGACTGCGCCCTCTGTCAGGGCATTGACCGACCGCCGCGTGTGAAGCGCCAGCAATTCGAAGATGCCGGCGCGTCCGGTCGATTCATCGGAATTTGCGGACGCGACAAACCGAGACATCGCGTCGCGGCTGCCGCTTGATGCAAGGTACTGTTCCAATTCATTGAACGAAGCGCCGCCGATTCTCGCGGCGGCGGGTTTGCTCTTTGTTGGCCAGATCCAATCGAGACCGGTGCCGGCCACACCAGTCAGCAAGACGCCGATGAAAGCCGGTGCCAGTAGCGAAGGGCTGAAGGTGATAGACAGCGCCCGGAAGAGTCGGGTGAATCCCGACTGCTCGATCCAATTCTCGCGTGTGTGGGAAGTCTTTTCATTCTGCATGGACATGATCCTCGGCATACGATCGCGCGATTGCGTAATGATTGTACCCGCGGAAGTTTACTCGAAATGAAGGTGAAAGGCATCTGCCGCCAATCGCCGAGATTCGGCGAATCTCTGACCTTGCGGCATCGGGCCGGCTTGAATCATCGCCAAAGTCACGGGGCGTTTCAGCTAGGCAACGCGGGCGGTGTCGTTGATGCCTTCACCGATCGGCCGCCCGGCGGCGAGGTTTTCATACACCCTGCGATAGTTGTCAGCTGATGCCCGTGGACTGAAGATCTCGAATGCCTGGCTTCGTGCCACATCGGTGATCTGGCGGACCAGCGGCTGGTCTTCAATGGCCGCGAGCAGGCGGGCGGCTACTGCCTTGGGCTCCGCCTTCCTGACAAGCAGTCCGTTATGGCGATCGGCAATCATCTCGGCAATAGACCGAATGGCGGTTGCGACAATGGGAAGGCCCGCTGCCATCGCGGCGGCGATCGGCGGAGTGCAGACCTCTCGCTCCGCGGGCTGCAGAAAGACATCCGCGCAGGTGACGAGTTCGTGCCAGGTCAGGCGAGCATCGGGTACGATGAGCATGTGCCCGAGTCCCATCGTCCGGACCCAGCGAATCAGTCGATCCGCTTCAGTCGAGGCATACGGCATGAGGACGCGCAGATTGCGATGAAGAAACTGAATGATGCCTGCGGCCCATATGGCTGCTTCCTGTCCAGCGCCGCGCTCAGGCGGCCCGGGAATCAGGATAACAGGGCCGGAGTCGCCGACAATTCGGCGTCGGACATCGTCGCGGCGTGCCTTGTTGATGGCTCCCAGGTCGACCGCGCCGCGGATCACGATGACCTGTCCCATATCCAATCCCGACGTGACCAGCCTTGACTGGATGAACTCGCTGTCCGCGACGACACCCGCGCCGATCGGGAAAGAGCGAATCCACTTTGCGGCGTCCTCAGCCGACTCAGGTTCAATCAAAGTGATCAGCAGCGGCCGGTTTGGGAGCGTTGTCATGCAGACCGCCGCCGCTTCAATGCCCCATGCGTGTATCACCTCGGCGCGGCAGGATTTGGCGAACTTCGCCAGACCTGAGGCGAAATTGACGAACCGGGTTGGAAGCAGACGCGGCGCCGGGACGATGCCGCCGCTGACAAATATTTCGGCGGTCCGGCGCGAAGCGGGATCAATCGTCGCAACCGCGGAGGGCGTCGCGGTGGCCAGTCGCGAGCGCAGTAGATTGAGCGCTTGCAACGTCGATGGCCCGCATGAACGATCAACGACGTGTAGAATCGTGGTCAATCGGCAAATTCCTTGTGCTTGTAGAATAAACCCGCCACGCGCTGAGCAAGTTTCACGCCCAGCTCGGTCGCGATATCCGAAGGGGCTTTGTCACCTTCGGTCGGAGTCGGTCGGGTTTCCGACTGGACGAGCTTACCGATCTTTTCGCGAGGCCAGACGCGTGTCTCCGTCTTTCGTTCGGTAGTCAGAACTTTGACACGCACTGCAAAGAGCCCCTTGAACAGAGGCGCGCCCGGCTCCGAGTAGAGCGTGAACTTCTCAACGCCGAGGTAAAGAACCTGGTCGGCTCCGAGTCGCTCGCCGATTTCGCGAATGCTCAACTTGTCGAATTTCGGCTCGCTTTGTTGCAGACGCTGAAGTTCCCTGAAGGGAATGACTCGATTATTGACATCGTACCGGATGAAATTGTCGGCAATGGTGTCGTGCAACTCGCGCATCGCGCGTGGTTCCGTGATTAGCCCTCGGCGATCATCGATGAAGATGAGAAGCGGTCCCTTGTCCAGCTTGAACTCGGCTTCGATCGTGTCACCTCCCTGCATGTTGGCGATGAGCACGGCGAAGTCGTGACAGCCGGTCGACATGAGGCCGAGCCCGGAGACCGCGATCGAGGTGAGCAGAGGCAGCCAACGGCTAATCACTTGGGCGCCCTTTCAATTTGACTTCGTGAGCGTAAAACTTCCTTGCCGCCATTTCGGCGAAATATTCCACCGCGCCGTGCAGGAGATCGGCTTCGTCTTCGTCCTGCGTCCCGTGAATCGAGCCGGGCGGATAGGTAATCTTGACGTCAGTATCGTACACCGCGTCAATATTCTCAGTGGGGCGCAGCTCATACAACCGGACATTCCCGGCGACACGAGCCTTTCGCAGTTGCGGCGTATCGGCGGCACGCGTCGTGAACTCGAGCAGGTCGATCCGGAGCACCAGGTCGCAGCCCAGTTCCGCCGCAATCTCGCCATTCGTCATGGATTCCCAATCCATGCCGGACTTTGCCTGTAACTCATTTACGCGAGGCTCCGGAACAAATTGCGCCTTCTCAAGGTGCGTCTTTAGATAGTGAAGCATCGATCGGGCGATCTGCCTTCGGGCATTGGGGTATTCGTCGAGGGTGGCTCGATCAGCCCAGACGACGACGGCGACGCGACGGCCGCCGATCTTGTCATACTCCGCCGGCACTTTCTTGGTGGCGTCGGGATCAGTCAGAAAGTAACCAAGCTGGCAGCCGGTCGCGCCAAGTGCCATGAGAGCTATCAGAGTCGTCACGATCCAGCAGGCGGAAGTCGGCCCGCTGCCTCGTCGGCGAGGCGAATCAGGCTGCGAAATCGGAGTGGCGCATCGTTGCATCGTTGTCATCCATGTTGAATCGGCAATTCGCCGGTTAGGAGTCCGTGGGCGAGTTTGAAGCCCCAGCCAAATAGAATCAAGAGGCCGAGCCCCAGTAAAACGCGCGGCGAGACCCCGTTCCAATCGAGGTAGTAGCTTTGCCCCGTCACCGCCACTGCTGTCCCGACGATCGTAAGGCCAATCGTCAACAGCCCGAAGATCATGCCGGCGGGCTGCGAAATAAACGATCGAACAATATGGCCGCGAACAAGATGGGAAAAGGCGGTCGTCATGCCGCATGTGGGGCATGGCAGGCCGGTGCGAATGATAAACCCACACGGGTTCAGTCTCAGGGCTTCGTGTGTTCCGTGTCCCGCGGGGCTGGGCAAGAGATACGCCGCGATTCCCAGAATCGTCGCACAAACCGCCGCAGTGACTCCCCAGGCGAACCGGGTCGCCGCTCGGGTCCGGGTTCGCGGTCCGATGATGACCCCGAGAAACCGAAAGTACCGCGGCTCGTCCGGAGTCGATTCCGTCGGCAGGGGTGGAGTCGATAAGGGAGAGGTCATTGGGAGCATTCTGATCCAACGGGCTGAATTGGAAAAGGCGGGTCCAATAGAGGATAGGCTGCCAGTGAGCCCCCGTCAAAAGCTCCCGATCCGCTGAAGCGGCTTCCTCTCGGCAGCGAGCGGCGGATGTTGACGTGAGTTCAGCGCGTCAAAAGACATTTGGGTGAGGTGGCGTGGTGCGATACAATCCGATAAAGGTCTCGTTATCAGCCACCGCGACATAGACGCCCGACGAATTGAGCGTGAAAGTTGCTCCCGCCGGCCGACAGGCAGTTGCTCGAATCGTGATGCTCGCCCGGAATATCGCTGTCCTGATCTGTCTATCCGTGACGACGCCGATGCCGTCTACGGCCTTGGCGTGGACCCAGAACGACGACAATCCTCTGATCAATCGCACGGATGCCGAAAAGGCGGCTGCCTTGAAGCAATTCGGCGGGAGCGATGAAACCGAGAGAGCGGTCGCGGAGGGACTTGCCTGGCTGGCCGCCCATCAACGCTCCGATGGCGTGTGGGATCGGCGTGGATTCGATCAGTTGTGCCCGGAGGACGATCGCTGCAGCCAGACCGCACTGACCCAATTGGATCGGGATGCTGATGTGGGTGTCAGCGCCCTGGCGGCGATGGCGTTTCTGGGCGCGGGTTTCACCCACGAGTCGGGAAAATACGCCGAAACACTGAGCCGCGTTTTCTCCTATATTCTCGCCCAGCAGAACGTCAGCGGCAGCTTCGCGTCCGATAGCAGCTATCAGATTTACAACGATTCCGTTGCGGCCATCGCCATTTCCGAGGCCTATGCGATGACCCGAGAACCGATCTTGAAAGAGCCGCTTGAACGAGTGATCGGACATCTCGCGAGGTGTCAGCAGGCCGGCGGCGGCTGGGATCTCACGGCCGACACGAGCACGAACCGTAACGACACCACAGTCAGCGCATGGGTGCTGATGGCTCTTAAATCGGCGGAGGCGGCCGGAGTCTCCGCCCCCGTTGAAACCCGCCTGCGATTGCTCGCACACTTCGATCGAGCCACTCTGCCTGACGGACGCGTTTGGCATTCGGACAAGACTGAACGCACGGCGCGGCGCCCCGCGGTCCTTCTTGGCGTCAGCGATCGCCGATTCGGACCGGGCATCACGGCGACCGGTCTGTACGCACGAGCGGCCTTCGGCCTGCGGATGGATGAACCGGTGGCCGAACGCCAGTTGAAGCTGCTTTTGAGCGATCTGCCTGATTTCGTCGAGTTGAATCGCCGAGAGTCAACAGTGTGGCACAACGAGTACGCCTGGTACTATGGCACGATGGCGATGTTCAATGTTGGCGGCGAGCCGTGGCGGGAATGGAATGCCGCGCTGCGTCGAACGGTTCTGGAGCATCAGGAGCGACCCGTTTCGCGCAAAGGAAAACGCGGACACCGCTACGGCAGTTGGCCGGCTTTTGGAAAAGAGTGGGGCCGATGGGGCCGGAGCGGCGGACGCATCTACTCGACGGCGATCAACACGCTCACGCTTGAGATTTACTATCGCCATGTTCCCGCATACCTTTCGCCGCGCGGACTATTGGGGCCGATCGAGGTTCGAACCTATTTGAAGACGCTTCTGCCGAACGAACACGGCACGGTGCTGACGCTGGCTCGACGATTGCATCCGGACACAGGCGAGCCGATTCTGCTGGAGCTCCTTGAGTCGCCTAACCTGGATGTTCGAACCCGTGCGGCAATCACTTTGGCGGAACTGGGCTCTCCGATGGCTCTGCCGGAGCTTCGCAGGGCCAGGCAGCGCGCGAGCGAAGACATTCGGGCGGAACTGGATGCTGCGATCGCCCGCGTTGCGGTGCCGCGGAAAAGGACGACCTTCGGCCGCGTCACGGAGATCAATTCACAGGCGCGGATGCTGTTGTTTGAGATGGACGGCGCTTCGGTATACTACGGGCAGCCGTTGCGCGTAATGCGTGGTGATGACGTTGTTGGCACAATCAGGGTGAACCGCCGTTTCACGCCGCAGCGATCCGGCGCGGGAAGGATCGAATCTGAGGCATTGCCGATTCGAATCGGTGATCTGGTCATGACACTGGAGATCCAATGAGCGATAGCGCCTCAACCCCTGAAGTGGATTTGGCCGTCGCGCTTCGCGACCGCTTCGAGGCTGATCGCATCCTCGGCGTCCGGGCGGTTTCCATTCATATTCCTCAATCGGCCGCCGGCTCGGCAATTGCCGCGTCCGCGAAGGCGAATGGGAGCGCCGTGCGCACCGTTGACGAGACGATCTCGGTCGCTGCACGACAGCCGGTCAGTCGTCCCGTTGAGATGGGCCGGCATTTCAATGCCGCGCATGGGTTGCAGACGGGCATCGGCGAAGTGGAACTCGCGGAACGCAGATTCCGCCTTGAGGTGATCGACTCGAAAGAGGTGAAGGACTGCACGCGTTGCGGTCTTCACGCCCACCGCACACAGACGGTTTTCGGTGTTGGAAGCCCGGTGGCGCGGATTATGTTCATCGGCGAGGGGCCTGGCGCGGATGAGGACGCATCAGGCATCCCGTTCGTCGGAGCCGCTGGTCAGTTGCTCACGAAGATGATCGAATTCGGCATGGGTCTGCGGCGAGAGGATGTGTACATTGCGAATGTGGTCAAGTGCCGGCCGCCAAAGAACCGAACGCCGTTGCCGGACGAAATTGTCATGTGCAAGGATTACCTGTTGCGGCAGATCGAAATCATCAAACCCGAGGTAATTATTGCGCTGGGAGCGCCGGCTGCTCAGACGCTCTTGAACACGCGCGAGGGGATCACGCGGCTTCGCGGCCAATGGCGGGACTTCTTCGTCAGCGGCACATCACTGATCGGCGATCCGATTCCGCTCATGCCCACGTTCCATCCGGCGTATCTTCTCCGCGTCCCCGGCGAGAAGGCGCTGGCCTGGCTTGACCTCAAAGCCGTAATGGCCCGGCTGGAAATGTTTGTGCCGTCCTGATTAACGGCAATCTGCCGATTTTGCCTGTCAATCTGATCATCGAGTCAACTCCGCAGGCGTATGCGTCGCGTTTCATCGTCCCATTTGTGTCTTGGATCTGCGCAATTTCGTATTGCCGCTCATCGATAATTTCTGATCGATGATCGCTGTCGGCGCTACACTCTCCTGGGAATCGAGGGCAAGCTGCGTTTCATGCGGCTTCGTTCGTCGCCGCCTGCACGCCGTGTGACCCCTCGATCTGTGGAGAAAGGAAACCGACATGAGTCATGCCCGAACTCCCAAGAACTTGAAATCCGAGAAGCCAAAGTTGGTAGAATCCACGAATGCTGAATCGGCTGAGGATCCAAATGGGGACAGTTCGAAGACTGAGGTGAAAACACCAGAGGTCACAGCGAATCCGTCCGATTCACTGTTGCAGCCGCCACCTGCCCGGGCGAAGGGCAGGAAGCGGAAGCCGGACGCGACGACCGTCTTTTCTCCGGATGAAGCCGTTCAGCGTCGAGCCACTGCCGAAGCCAATCAAGCCCGTATTCGGCGAGCGGGCATCGAGAGCCGATTGCTCGGACATGTGTCGTCCAGCGGTCGACGGGCTCAGGGTCGCCGCGACTCCAGAAACAAGTAGGGTGCGACCTTCATTCAGGATTGATCGGGGAATTTTCAAATGCGGATCCAGGTCAATATGGACAATCGGATCGGCGGGACAGCGCCGAAGATCAGCAACTTCAAGGCTCTTGTCGCGGAGAAGCTGGCGCGTTTTGGCGAGCGGATCACTCGCGTTGAGGTCCATTTGACGGACGCGAATGGCCCGCAAAAGACCGGCGGCGACGACATTCGATGTCTGCTGGAGGTGCGGCTCGCGGGTTTGCAGCCGGTGAGCGTCACTGAACGCGGCAATTCACAGGATCAGGCATTACGAGGGGCCGTCAACAAGATGCAGAACTTGATCGACCGCACGCTTGGCAAACTTGAAAAACGATAGTGGCCGAAGGCGCGGCGCGCATGCCGAACGCGGCGCAGGTTGAGGGGATTCGCCGCCATGCTGGTCAGCTCGATCGCCTGGTCGTTGCACTTTTTTTCCGTGCCTTACGATTCAATCTCGACTGCATTGCCCGGGAGCGAAACGCGCGGAGCGCGTCTTTCCCGATCCATCTAGCGGAAGGAGTCTCCGACTCCGCGAGATGTTGTGCCAGCGATACGGCATATCCATGGAGTGCTGGAGACCGACCTCCAATGGCTCGCAGCGCCCAGTTCACCGCCTTCTTTACGAAATTTCGATCGTCACCGGCCTCACGTTCGATCAAGACCAGGCATTCCGCGAACACATCGTCGTCGGTGTTTTTGTCATGCAGTGCGATGCTCGCGAGCAGGGCGAAGGCCGCGCGCTTGACGAACTCTTCTTTCCGGGCGGCCCATGCATGAACCTTGCGAAATGCGTGCGGCGTGCGGTCGAACAGATGAAAACAGGCCGTATCACAATCGGCCCAGTGCTCGAACTGCTTTGCCCAGCGATCCATCTGTGAAGCCGTGACGAAACTGGGTTCGTCCACGAAGACGGCCAGTAATCGGGCCTCGTACCATCCCGTGTCCCAAAGTGCGATCGCAAGTCTGTGTCGAGCAGCGAGTGAATCGTCGGACCGTGCCGCACTCCGCTTCAGTTGCATTGCGAGCGACTGGATCCTGCCGACGGGTACACCAAACGCATTCTTGTCAGGAATTGCAAATCTTGCGAGCGCGTCGCGGTGCTTCCTTGATGCAAGGCGTTTCAGGTTTCCGATGATCGCGTCAACGTTTTCGTCGTCGGGCAATGCGACAGGGGGACTGTCCGCGGCGCTTGCCTTCGGATGATCTGATCCTGCTCGTGCTCGTGCACTCCGCTTTCTACCCTTGGCTGCCGGCATGGACTGACCCTTCTGACAGGCAAACTGATACTCACCGGCGATCCTACCCGTGGTAGGCACGCGGTTGCTGAACACCGTTTTCGGATGGCATCGTTCCCGGCTCGAACGCGCACGGAATGACGCTTACATAAGAGAAATCCAACCTCTGATCACCTCGGCCAGGGGCTTCAGCTTCGCGTTGAGGTCCTCGGAATCATCGATTGTCACCATTGCGCGATCCTTCGCCAGCCATTGAAGGATGCCGTCCGGATCGGCAACGGCGCCGCGCATGGTCAAATTCTTCGGCTTCGCGCCGGTGTGAAGAATGAGTCGGACCGCACCATCGGTGCCGCCTTTTCGCAGATTCAGTGTCGCAAAGTAGTCCGTCGTTTGAAAGCTCGGTGCATTCCACTTAATTGCTTCGCGAATAGACGGACTGATTCCAAGAATCATTTTTCGAACGGCCACGATGTTCGATCGGAGTGGACCGCCGAGTGCTGCAAGGAAAGCGACGACCTGCGGATCGGGCCGCGAGGAGGGACCCGCCGCGGCGGAACGGGTGGCCGGCGATTTGCGCTTGCCGACGGAGGCAGTCCGCACTGCGGTTTTAGTGGTCGCCGGGCGGGCACGACGGGTTTTATTGTTTCGCTGCGATCGTTTGGTCTGTCTTTCTGCGGCCATTGGGCTGACTCCAGTCAGGGGCTTTTCACAGGCACGGTTGCGCCACGACGATTCCGCTAATTCTCTTTGACCTGCATCTCTCGCAAGAGCGAATCCAATCGATCGAATCGTTCCTCCCACATTTGGCGATATCCCTCGAGCCACTCCGTGACTTCGCCCAGTGGTTTCGGCTCGATTCGGCACAAGTGTGATCGGCCCACAACGCGGCGGCGCACCAGTTTTGCCCGCTCCAGCACCCTGACGTGTTTTGAAGCGGCTGGGAACGACATGCGCAGCGGCGCGGCCAACTCACTCAGGTTTCGCTCTTCGTGCGTCAGGTTACGAAGAATGGCACGTCTGGCCGGATGGGCCAGCGCGTGAAAAACTCGGTCAAGCGTCAGTGATTTATCTGGAACCATATGGTTTAATTTACGCTGAGTGTTCGAAATAGTCAACCAATCAGTTCACCGATTCCGGTGGCCGTAATCCTGCATGTCGCGGAGCGTGTGCGACATGCCCATGCCACATCCTTCGGTCTTGCATCGGGTCCGGCTGGTACAGATACTTTGCGCTATGATCATCGTCGAAGAACACTCACGCGAACCGCGCGTTCGGTTTGATCGAAACGAACTCGCCGGCAGTTTCGGCGACGTCGGGACTGACCTGCCGCTGATCGTCGCCATGATCGCCGCCGCCGGATTGGACGGCTCGACGGTTTTTGTCATCTTCGGTCTCCTCCAGATTTTGACGGGCATCGTATACGGCGTCCCCATGCCGATGCAGCCGCTTAAAGCGATGGCGGTGCTGGTCATCACGCAGCGGATCGGAGCGGATACTCTGCTTGGGGGAGGCTTTGCGATTGCCATCATCATGCTCACGCTCAGCCTCACGGGGGCGTTGACCTGGCTGGCTCATGTCATCCCGCGAAGTGCGGTTCGCGGCGTGCAGTTCGGATTGGGTCTGAGTCTCGCCTCCCTCGCATTGAAGGACTACGTCCCGTCTTTGGGAGTGAGCGGATTCATCCTTGCCGCGGTATGCTTCGTTCTGGTGGTCCTGCTCTGGGGCAATCGACGATTCCCGGCGGCACTGCCAGTGATTGGATTGGGCCTCATCTACGCCTGCGTTGTCACGATCGACTGGTCCGCTGTGACATTTCCCGGGACGATGCATCTGCCGACGCCTCGCATGCCTTCAACCGAGTCGATCTGGACCGGGCTCTTCCTGCTCGCCTTGCCCCAGCTTCCATTATCGCTTTCGAATGCCGTGATCGCGACCCATCAGACTCTGCATGATTTGTTTCCGGAGCGCAGCGTCACCATGCGACGGATCGGGATTACCTACGGCGTGGCAAATGTGTGCGCCTCGATCTTCGGGGGGATTCCGGTCTGTCATGGATGCGGGGGACTGGCCGGCCACCACGCATTCGGCGCTCGAACGGGCGGATCCGTTGTGATTTATGGTTCAATTTATGTGGCGCTTGGCTTGCTGCTGGGCGACGCCGTGGGGTCATTTGCGGCCGCCTATCCGCGCCCGGTGCTTGGTGTCATTTTGCTGTTTGAGGCGGTCGGGCTGATGCGACTCATCAGCGATCAGGCCGGCGATCGACGACAGATGACGGTTGCATTGTTTGTTGGCGCGCTGGCATTTGGATTGCCTCAGGGATTCATGATCGGCTTGATTGTCGGCACTGGTATCTGGTATTTCTGGCGGTGCGGGGTGGATCCGTCCACTACGAAACCAGGATGAGTTGCAACGAGCGACAGGTGTCAAGTCCCGCCGCGGTCTGCTTCGCTCGATGTCTGCGGTCGCTCCACAGTCGAAGCAGCACATCCGCATCATACGCTCATTCCGAGACGTCGCCGGAGTCGGCGCTCGAGCAGACGAATCGAGAAACTTAACGCTACCGCCATCAGACCGGCCGGTACCGCTCCCAAAAGTGTCAGAACTGCGTCATTTCGCGCCAGTCCTCGGCTGATGAAATCGCCGAGTCCGCCGGCGCCGATGTAAGTGGAGAGTGTTGCGATGCCCACCGTCCAGACGGTTGCCGTCCGCACGCCTGCAATAATCACCGGGAGCGCCAAGGGCAGCTCCACGAGGCGCAGTTTCTGTTCGGATGACATACCAATTCCCTCCGCAGCCTCTCGCGTTTCGCATGGAATCTGCCGGAGTCCGGTGAATGTGTTAAGGACAATCGGCAGCAGCGGGAGCCACTTCGATGTGCAGCGGCTGAATTTCCGTTTCATTGGGTGTGCCTCGATAGCAGATCGCATGAACGCGATGCCTTCTCGAACAAGGATGCGACAAAATCCGTGGCCGGCCGGCTGACAAGATCAGTGGGGCGGCCAACCTGTTCAATGCGGCCTTCACTCATCACGGCGATCTGGTCGGCCAATAGCATGGCCTCAAATAGATCGTGTGTGACAAAGACGATTGTCTTTTTCAATTCGGACTTTAGTCGGAGTAACTGCTGCTGGAGCATCTCCCGCGAGATTGGATCAAGGGCGCCGAACGGCTCGTCCATCAGGAGGATCGCGGGGTCTGCGGCGAGCGCCCGAGCAACGCCGACGCGTTGCCGCTGTCCGCCTGAAAGGCTCTGCGGATATCGATCCGCGAAGCGATCTGGTTTGAGGCCGACCTGATTCAGTAATTTGCGTGCTCGTCTGCGACGGTCGTCGCGGTCGTGGCCAAGCAGGCGCGGGATGATGGCGACATTGTTCTCGATCGTCATATGCGGGAAGAGTCCGATTCCCTGAAAGACATAGCCGATGGATCGGCGCAGCTCGAGAACGTTCATTGAGCGAATGTCCGTGCCGTTGATCTCGATGAGTCCGGAAGTCGGATCCGCCATCCGATTGATGAGTTTGAGCGTGGTTGTCTTTCCGCAACCGGACGCGCCGAGCAGCACCGTGGTTTCTCCGGCCGGCACATGCAGATCGATGCCGTCCAGGATGGGTCGATGGTGGCCGAAGGATTTGCAGACAGAGCGAAGCTGGATCATTTGATTGGCTCAGACGTGTGAGCGAGGTCACCGAAATTAGTTTCCACGCAAATTAACTCTAGGGAAAGCTGGTCCTCGTATAGAGAAGAAATTCGCTCGCCGCTCCGCGTCGGGCGAAAGACGTCTAACTGCATTGAAATCCATAACTTATATATTGAGAACATGTTATGTCGGCCTTGCCGTTGCGAAAAGGTCGCCGAGGGGTATAATTCGATCCTGTCATGCATGGAACCTTACCCGAAGCAATGCTTAGTGAGCAATGTAATCAGGTTGGGCGCGGGTCGCTGGAGAAGGTCCGGGACATCGACGAGATGATCGTCGCCGCAATTCGCCGCATCATCCGGGCCATTGATCTGAACTCTCATCAGATGATGGATTCTTGCGGTCTGACGGGTCCCCAGTTGGCGACATTGCGGGCCCTGTCCCGCGACCGAGCAAGCAATGCACGCGACCTAGCCCGTCTCATTCATGTCAGCCAGGCGACGATGTCCGGCATTCTTGAACGACTGGAGCGAGCCGGACATATCACGCGATCGCGTAACGGCGCCGATCGTCGCAGCGTCGATATTGTCCTCACGGCGGGGGGGCGCGAGGCGATCGCTGCAGCGCCGCCGTACTTGCAGGCGCGGTTCGTGGCGGAGCTTTCAAAGCTGAAGGATTGGGAACAGACGCAGATCCTCGCCACGCTCCAGCGTGTGGCGCACATGTTGAACGCGGATGAGCTGGAGGCAGCGCCGCACCTTATCACGGGCCCGGAATGCACGTGACGTGCCGTCGTGAATCGACATCGATATCAGGCGTCTTCAGTGCGGATTCAGACAATGGTTAATCCTCCGCACGCGTCGACGGCGAACGGCGGCCCTTGATCGAAAACGATGCTGGGCTGATTCGCATTTTGCAGAAAGGTGGTCAGAATGTCCGGAAATGAATCAACCCTGGAGCGGGGCCTGAACCAGAGTTTGCATCGATCGGCTCGCAATCGAAGTCGGAGTCGAAACCACGAAGGCACTACGGAGCGCCCGGCCCGCGCTCATTCTTCCGGTCTTGGCGGCGCCCCGATCGTGGCGCTTCCCGAGCCAGATCTACGATTGTCACAGGATGCGGAGTGGTTTCTCGTAAAGCGAGACGGTGAGTGGCAGCAGGTACGATTTCATGACTACGCCGAAATCTACAAGGTTCATGGGCTCTACGAGAAAATCTTCTATCGCATTCTGAAATGCGATTCGCCGACGGTCGTCTGTAACGCACTTCACGCGGAATTGAAGCGCGAGGGCGTCTCCCCGCAGACCCTTCGCGTCTTCGATTGCGGTGCCGGCAACGGAATGGTCGGCGAACAATTAAAGAAAATGGGTGTCGAAAGTGTTGTGGGAATTGACATATTGCCCGAAGCGCGCGAGGCGGCACGGCGCGATCGGCCCTCCGTTTACCTGGATTACTTCGTCATGGACCTCACGGCAATCGCCGCCGGTGAACGGCAGACCCTTTCGAACTTTCGATTGAATTGCCTTACGTGCGTCGCAGCGCTGGGATTTGAAGATATACCGGTTGCCGCCTTTGCCCAAGCGGCGTCGCTCATCGAAGTAGGCGGTTGGCTCGCGTTCAATATCAAGGACGAGTTTGTCCGCGATCCCGCGAAGTCCGAGTTTGCTCGGCTGATTCGTGTTGCTTTCGAAAATGGGGTACTGGAGCAAAAATCATCCTTCCGATATGTGCATCGCCTCGCAACGGATGGCAAGCCGTTGGAGTATGTCACTATCGTTGCACGAAAAAGGGGAGAGTTGTTCAGCCAGATCCCCAACGTCACCGTATAGCCGAACGGCGTGCGGATGGGCGGTGCTTCGTGAAATGGGAATTGTGTGCGACCAGTTCCTGATTCCAGTGGTAAAGCGAATTGGCCGGCACCCCCGGATCGGCCGTGACCCGCGCCACGCTCATTCCCGGCTGGCGGCACGGCGTGACCGTCTCCAGATCGAATTCCTTGGTGTACTTCCGACGGGCTTTTCCTCGACCCATTGAATACCTCATCCGAGGCTTATGTCTCCATTCTGGGTGTCCACTTAAGGTGGGGAAGGGCACCCGGTTATGAGGGGGCAGGTCAGGCATGCGGTGGAGGGATCTCATTGGATGAGTCCAGGCCGCGCGTTGTGCGATTGCGCATGAAAACTGCAACAAGATTGAGGAAGCATGCCAAGGCCAGCAGGGAGTTCAACATGATGTGGCCACTTATTGACTCGCCACTCAGCCACGACTGCAGGCGCCCAAAGCATCCGCAGCTTAAACCGACGTTCGGATGAAGCCGACGTACTTCAAACAACAGACCGAAAAAGCAGCCGATCAGCGCGAGAGTTGCCGGGATCGGCCATTTCCATCGACAGATTCCCAGTATGATTGCCCCTGCGAGCAGTAGTTCCAGCGCGCTTAGCGAATAGACGACTGGTATACTGACAGCGGCGGACAATCCGAGGCCGTTCTTTAGAAACGCGATTGCGCCTCCTGGGTCGAGAATTTTGGTGGCGCCGGCAAGGGCCATCACGGCAGCGAGTACTGTGGCAGTCGCGAACTCGACCCCGTCGGAAATGATGCCGATCCGGCGCGGCTTTAAGTCGTCATGCGTAAAGACTGCGGAGGCTGTCGTTTCAGGCGGATCGACCGCTGCCAGTTGATCGGACATTTGATCAATAGGCCCAATGTGCCGGGTGCGCTGTGATGAGGCTGATAGAACTGATGTTCCATCGCGCAGTCTGCGGCACCCAGTAGCAGCGAATGGCCATTGGAAAGCGGGATCCATCGGGCAATTGAACCAACAGGCCGACAAAGGCGGCATCCACCCAAGGGCCATTGACCGCGCGAACTTCATCCATGGATATGGCGGGTTGCGTGAGTCTGACGCACGCGGCTGCAACCGGGCCGATCCATCGATCGGAGGTTGGCTCGTCCCATTGGCGGTAACGCCAGCAGTTTCTGGGACCTTCGTCCGGATTGTACTGATGGAAGTCGATGATGGCGTTCGGCGGCGTCAGTGCAATCGCGGTGGGTCGTGACAACAGATCGGGGCGGCTTCGCCAGAAAACCTGAAGGACATCCGCACTGGGCATGTCGAGAGGGAGCGTCCGTCCGGTTACAACGGGAAATGCACCCAGGACGCCCTGTCCGTCCGCGGCGTGTGGGACGGGAATGCGATCGGGATTGATTGAATTTAGATATTGATCGGCGTCGGGACTCGACCATGCGATGAGGAAGTCCGCGACACAACGAGCAAGCGCCTCTCGCTTTGCAGGAGAGTCCTCCATGTGTTCGGAAATGGACGCGGCACGGGAGAGGTACACGAGAGCGAGTCGAATGTCGTCTTGTTGTGACAGGGGGGTGACCTGGGCGGCATTCCAGTCGTTAAGGAGTGGTGCGCGCCAGTCGTCGAGCGCGGACAAGAGCTGGGGTGGCGCCATTACCAAGGGTGGTAATGCAGGGCTCATGGCACTTTGTACCAGGAGATACGAACCGACTCCGACCACAACCAAGGTGCCGGCAAGAAGATTGCGCTTGGGTAATAAAATCATGATTAGGCTCCACCTGTAACCAGAAGTCACGAAAATCGTTCGTAAGCGATCAGAGCGTCCTTCATCGTTTGTAAAGGCGGGAGCGAAGGGCACATTCAGCTCCGTGGTTCAGTGAAATCATTCCAACGTGGCTACGAAGGTCGGATGCGGATGTGCCCACGCCGTATCCGGCCGTTTACGCGACGCGCCGACACGGTTAACGTTCATCGCGCCAAGGATCCGTCCACGACGCGCTTTCATGGAGTTGGCGCAGCGCTCGGCTCACGTGCGCCGCACAGGCTATTGCCCGATCCATAACAGCAGGCTTCCATGCACTCGGCCAGAACCTTTGCAGCGCCACCGCCGCAGTTGCCAGTTGTGCAGTCCTGCGCAATGCGGCCTGCACAAGGGCCGCAGTCAATGACAGCCAATGCGCGACTGACTCCGACTCCCAATACCACTGCCGTCGTGAATAGGATTAAGGCAATTCTCATGCCAGCCAGCCTCCGTAATCACCGCACTATGCAGTTGACCGTTTCAAACTGCTGACGTCAGTTCAGATAAGGTCTCACCTCGACCTTGTCCGGCCACCATCGATCGCCGATCCAGAGGAATGCCTGAGGATGTTCCCTACCGGAAGACGAAAGTCCCGCGTGTCCGTCCGCGAACAAAAGGCTGCTCGTTTTGCGTGAATGGGGACCGTCGCCGCGAGAATGAAATTCGATAACGGGTCGCATTGTGTCCGTCGGCCATGCCTCTTTCCATTCGTCGGAGACATCGCCGATCTGGCGCCATTGCGCCTGACCGATTTCCTCAGGATCGGCGGGGCCATTTGGGAAGATAGTCTGCCGCGATGCGGCGTCATATGCAATGAGAAGCCGAGACGGTTCGTTCCAGACGCTCGGTCCGGCGTGATGCCTTCGTCCGCCGAGGATTGTGCGCGTGTTGTCGAGCCCTAGGGCTCGGGCGTTTCCGACGTATGGATATGACTCTTTCGGGCAGGACCAAATGGTGCGAGGACCGCCGGGGAGGCCGGACCATCGGCCAACGTCAATGTCCCATCCGGCGGCATCCGGATCGGTCCAGGAGAAATCCCGCTGTCGGATCACGGGTGCAACATGGTCGGCATTGACATGAGCAAAGGAGTGTATCTGAAGACCGACTTCGCGAAGCTGATTCAGGCAGCGTCCCTCGGTGCCGCGACTGCGCGCGTGCCCCAGTCCCGGCATCAAGACACCCAAGAGCGCTGACATAATGCCAAGGACTATGAGCAACTCGACCAGTGAATGGCCGGAGCACTTCGTAGACAGAGGAGTGTCCCGGTAAGTTGTCATTTGGCTGGCCCTTCTGGCAGCTTGCACTGCCATGATGGCGCTGACGTTACGCCTCTCAATTCCACAAGTCAAGGATTTTTAGATAAATTAAAATGGAATTGTGCAATATACTCTCCACAGAGCGGCACCTCCACACCGCGCCGAATACGCGAAATTCCGGTCATGTCCGACATGGTCTGCCATCGGCCCCGCCACTTTAAAACCGCTCGATCTGGTCAGTTGGGCAGGGTGTATGCCCTATCGATAGCGTCTCTGAGCCGACTCGGTTCAATCAGCCGACCGTGCAGCCTCATCGCATCGCGGTTTGGCAGGGTGACTTTGCGAAGGACCGAAAAAAGGAGGGAATTCGACATGTGCGGGTGCTGGCGATCGCATTCGATGTGCAAAGCGCGGCGTGAAAATCCGATGGCATCCAAAGCATGATTCATCAGGCTGGCATTGCAGGCTCGTCGATCTTCGTGACCGGCGGAGCCGGGTTCATCGGTTCGCATCTGTGCGAGGCGCTGCTGTCGCTCGGGGCGTCGGTCACAGCATATGACAACTTCGATCTGTTCTACGATCCGGCAGTGAAGCGACGCAACGTCTCCGGCTGTATCGGTCATGATCGCTTTCGGCTGGTCGAGGGTGATATTCGTGACATGGCGACGACAGACCGAGCCTTGAAGGCTGCACGACCGGAAATCATCGTGCATCTGGCGGCGCGTGCCGGTGTGCGACCTTCGATTGAGGATCCAATCCTTTATCAGTCGGTCAACATGCATGGCACGACCGTGATGCTGGAGTGCGCGCGTAAACAGGGGATTCGGCGTTTCATCTTCGGCAGCAGTTCGAGCGTATACGGAAACAATGCAAAGGTGCCGTATTCGGAAGCTGACGCAGTGGATCATCCGATTTCACCGTATGCAGCCACGAAGCGTTCGGGCGAACTGCTGTGCCACACATATCATCATCTTTATGGCATGGATGTGACCTGCCTACGGTTCTTTACGGTGTATGGCCCCCGCCAGCGTCCGGACCTGGCTATTCATAAGTTCACACGATTGATTGATGCGGGCATGCCGATCCCGGTTTTTGGTGATGGGGGCATGCGCCGGGATCATACGTTTGTGGGCGACATTGTCGCGGGCGTGATTGCAGCGATGGAGCGCTGTTGCGGTTATCATATTTACAACCTTGGCGAATCGCGGCCTGTGTCGCTCAGCGTGTTGATTCAATCGATTGAACGTGCATTGGGCCGAGAGGCCGTCATCGATCGACAGCCGTTGCAGCCTGGTGATGTTCATCAGACGTATGCAGATGTGTCACTTGCGGCGAGGGACCTCGGGTATGAGCCGCGGACGCATCTTGACGACGGACTGAAATTGTTTGTGGCCTGGTATCGCGAGGTGTCGAAGCTGGTGTTGCGTTCCGCTTCGAATTAGTTACCCGCCCGCTGTTGGTGAGTGCAGCCGTGCTGGCGCGAGTACGTCGTGCCATTCGCCCTGTTCGACCGGATTGATAGATGAGCAAGCGTGCGTTCATTACAGGCATCACGGGTCAGGATGGGAGCTATCTGGCGGAGTGGCTGCTCAGCAAGGGCTATGAGGTGCACGGACTGATCCGGCGCTCGAGTACTTTCAGCACGGACCGAATCGAGCATCTGTATCAAGACCCCCATGTTGCCGGCGTTCGACTGATGCTGCATTACGGGGATTTAACGGACGGCACGTCGCTTTCGCGATTGATTGATGAAATCGCCCCGGACGAAGTTTATAACCTCGCCGCGCAATCGCATGTTCGGGTGAGTTTCGATCAACCGGTCTATACCGCGGACACGGACGGCCTTGGAACCCTTAGGCTCCTGGAGGCGATTCGCGATGTCGGGGCGAAGCCGAAATTTTATCAGGCATCAAGCAGCGAAATGTTTGGCATGGTAAGAGAGGTGCCGCAGCGTGAGACGACGCCGTTTCATCCGCGGAGCCCATACGGCTGCTCGAAGGCATTCGCACACTGGCAAACCGTCAACTATCGCGAGGCGTACAACCTTTTCGCCTGCTGCGGCATCCTGTTTAATCACGAAAGTCCCCGGCGCGGGGAGACCTTCGTGACCCGAAAAATCACTCGAGGAGCAACGCGAATCAAGGAAGGACTTCAGGAGAAGCTCTATCTCGGCAATCTTGAAGCACGCCGCGATTGGGGATTTGCGGGGGATTTTGTGCGGGCCATGTGGCTGATGCTTCAGCAGGACGAGCCGGATGATTATGTGATTGCGACAGGCGAAACCCATTCCGTCAGGGAGTTTGTCGACGAGGCGTTCGGTCTGCTTGGGCTGGATCCCGCGCGACACGTCGAGAAAGACCCGCGGTATCTGCGGCCGACCGAGGTGGATGAACTGCAAGGCGATTCAAGCAAGGCCCGGGAGCAACTGGGCTGGGCGCCGACGGTTGCTTTTCGCGACCTGGTCAGGATGATGGTCGATCACGACTGGCGATTGGCGAAAGAGGAACGGGTGCTGGCGGCACATCGCGGATTGTCATGAGCCTGGACACGTCATGCTGGATTTGACCTCAGGGCAGCGAATTGTCGTGACCGGCGGAGCGGGGTTTCTCGGCCGTGCGGTGTGTGCAGCGCTTGGGCGGGCAGGAGTTACTGCGGACCAAATCATTGTGCCGCGTCGATCCGAGTTCGATCTGATCGAGGAAAATGCGGTGGAACGCATGTATCGTCAGCTAAAACCGACGGTGGTGATACATCTGGCGGCGGAGGTGGGGGGGATTGGCGCAAATCGCGAGAACCCCGGCCGCTTCTTCTATGCAAACATGGCGATGGGGCTGCACCTGATCGAGCATGCGCGGCGGAATGAGCTGGCGAAATTCGTGCAGATCGGAACGGTTTGTTCCTATCCAAAGTTCGCTTCGGTTCCGTTTCGCGAGGACGATCTCTGGAGCGGGTATCCGGAGGAGACCAACGCGCCCTATGGTGTCGCGAAGAAGGCACTCCTGGTGATGCTTCAGGCCTATCGGACTCAATATGGTCTCAACGGCATTTTCCTTCAGCCAGTGAATCTCTATGGGCCTGGAGATCATTTTGATCCGGCGTCGAGTCATGTGATTCCCGCGATGATTCGTAAGTTCGTCGAGGCCAGAGCCGGGGGCGCGGCCGACGTCGTACTGTGGGGCACGGGGTCGGCAAGTCGCGAATTTCTATTTGTAGACGATTGTGCTGACGGAATTGTCGCGGCGCTGCGGCGTTATGATGGCCCTGAACCTATCAACCTGGGGACTGGCGAGGAAATCACGATTCAATCCCTGGCGGATCGAATTCGGCAGATTGTCGGATACGAAGGTGGAATCGCCTGGGACGCATCGAAGCCGGATGGTCAGCCGCGGAGGCGATTGGATACGTCACGCGCGGCGCAGTGGCTCGACTGGCGTAGCAGCACGTCGCTCGATGATGGGCTTCGGCGGACGATTGAGTGGTATCTCGCGTCGATCGAAGCGCCGGCGTGAGCGCGTCGTTCCAGTTCTTGCGCGCGGGCTTCGGTTCCGAGCAGGTTTTTTATCTTGGCAACCTGTCGATTCGGGCCGCAAGAATGAAGTCGCTCTCCGTCAGTCCCTTGATTTTGTGCGTCCAGATTTCGACTTTGACCAAGCCCCAGGCCAAATAGATGTCCGGGTGATGGCCTTGCTGTTCGGCCAGTTCTCCGACGCGGTTCACGAATGCCAGCGCGGTCACGAAGTTCGGGAAGACAAACGATCGGGCGAGGTGATACTCCTTTTCGAGTTTCCAGCCGTCGAGTTGGGCCAGCAACTCATTAATAGAAGCAGAATCGAGAGGGGGGACGCCTCCTGTGCAGGGGATGCAGGTTTTGTCGGCGAGATTGGCCATGCTGGAGCCTCCTTCGGACAATCGGCACATCCGACGCCTGACGTGCACCTTCGGCCGGAAAGGGGGTGCAGGAAAATCGTTTTGCCCTTGAAAGCACCGGCGGCAAAGCGCCCCGAGATTCCCGGATCACGGTTCGGACGAAAGGTCGCCGAACGACGGCATATTATCGGAGGGCCGGGCCGAGTGAAAGGAAAGGAAGGAATGACGGCGCGTGCGGCCCATTGAAGGCATTTTTGGGTGCGATGTGCGCGGGCCGGAGGGGTTCGCGATTTTACGGTTGAAACGAGAGTCCGATTCCTGATACATTGTGGGGACTATTGGTGGGGAACAAGATTCGCTGGTCGAGGGGAAACCTGCGGCATCGAAGTGGGGCGTCGGCCCTTTTACGCAGATGAAGCCACCCACACCGCTTCTCCAGCCAGTTTCGGCGTTGATTTGTACTTAGATATCAGGCGAGAAAGACCGATTCAACTTTCGCGCCTCACTCGGGACTCTGTGATATTACGGGACGGCGAACGCCGCCTTGCTGTGGCGAACGACCGTCATCCGACGGTTTTTTAGGTTAATTATCGGGAAGGTTGGATTGGACATGAAGCGCACGTTTTGTTTCGCATCACTGGCCCTGACACTTTGTTTGTGTACGGCATGGTTCCAAGGAGCACCGGCAGTACACGCCGACGACAAGTCGCCGCAGGATCATTCGGTTCAGAATCCGCGTGTGACTGTGATCGATGGAGTGAAGCAGGAGACTCCGTCGAAGCGGACTGCCAATACATTGACCGACGCGGACTTGAAGAAGCTGGAGAGCGAAACGCAGCCTCCGACTGATTCGGAGGCGGGTGACGGCGGCGAGCCTCGCGGTGACGTACCGGGCGCCTGCTGCGATATCTTCAGCGGCAACTGCTCGATTCGTACCGCGACAGCGTGCGCGAACGTCGGCGGACTGTTTCAGGGCAATGGCACGACCTGTTCCCCGAATAACCCCTGCGTGCAGCCGATAGACTGCGATGTGCCCGCGGCACCCAATACGGCGTTGAGCCAGCTTCCGCCTGATCCAGGAACGATCGCTTTCACGTCATACTTGAGCGACGTCGATGCGAACCAGCTCGCGCTCGTCGGGTTTCTGACGTCTGGCGGCGACATCACGACGATTCGGTTCTGGGGACTTGAAATCAACGGCGCGACCAACTGCACACGAACCAACAACAACTTCAACTTCACCTTCTTCGCTGACGCCGGCATTCTCGGCGGTGGCCCGACAAATCCAACTCCTGAAGTCGTCGCGCAGTTCAACAATGTTCCCGTGACGCGCCTCCGCGCCGCGAACTATGCGCTCGACGGCAATCAGATGTCGTATAACGGCCAGTTGCTCTGGGAATACACCGCAACGCTTCCGCAGCGGGTAGCGCTGCTCAACGGCTGGCTTGCCATTCAGGCCGCGGCTGATGGCGGTCCATGCAACTTTCGCTGGATCAGCAGTCCGTTCGGTCCCGGCAATCTGATTCATAACGGCGTGCGAATCGTCGACCCCAACGCCTTGCTTCAGGACGTCGCGGTTTGCATTTCCGGCACGTTTAATCCCGTTAACGGCGCGTGCTGCGACGATTCGGTTCAGGGCGGATCCTGCCAGGACAACGTGCCTGCGAATCAGTGCACCGACTTCGCGGGCGGTGACCATCGATTCCGTGTGGACCAGACCTGCGCTCAGTTGAATCCTACATGCGGATCGGTAACGGGTTCCTGCTGCGTTGGCGCGAACTGTTCGATCCTGACGGGCGCCCAGTGCGCCGCGGCTGGTGGCTCTTTTATCGCGTTCGAAGACTGCACGCCGAATCCTTGCGTCGGTGCTTGCTGCCTCGGCAGTGGTGAATGCCAGGAATTGACATCCTCGGATTGCGGCAGCCAGGGCGGCCAGTATTTCGGTGACGGGTCGCTCTGTTCGCAGACGGCCTGTCCGGGAACCGGACGATGCTGCTTCAATGCGGGCACCCAGTGCGAAATTCGCACACAGGCTGCCTGCGCCCTTATCGCCGGCAGCCGATGGGACGCTGGGATAACCTGCGCCACACCGTGTCCGATTCCGCCGATCAATGATCTGTGCGTCAACGCGATTCCGATTCAGTGCGGCGAAACGATCACCGTGGACAACACGGAAGCGACGACGGACGCATCCGATCCGCTGTTTCCCTGCCGTGTTGGCGGCCCGCAGGCTGGGTTCGGCACGATCTGGTTTACTTTCGTTCCGACGACGTCTTCTGCGACGATTCGAACCTGCTCGAGTCTTGCTCCGGCAACGGACTCGATCCTTCAGGTTTTCAGTGGCGAGTGCGGCGCGCTCGGCACCCAATTGGCCTGCAACGACGACACGACCGGTTGCGGTACGAACGGTTTACGGTCGAGTGTCTGCGTGACGAACCTGATTGTCGGCAACACCTACTACATCGAAGTCGCTGCATGGGCGGCCGGAGCGGTTGGACCGTATGCGGTGGAAGTGATCTGCCCGGGCCTGACCTGCGCTTCAACCGGCGCTTGCTGTCTGCCGACTGGCAATTGTGCGATTCTGAATGAAGTGGCCTGCGCGACTCAGGGCGGCACCTATAACGGCGACGCAACGACATGCGGTACGCTGGGTGCATGTTGTATTTCTGAAACGCTCTGCGTCCAGTCTAATCAGCAATGCTGTGCGGAAGCCGGCGGCGCTTTCCTTGGAGAGGGTGTGTCCTGCGGCGAATCAGCCGGCGAGCCCGTGGAATTGTCTGCTTCGCCGAATGCGGCAATTGGCGTTGCAACCGCCATTTCCACGATCAATGTGCCCACGAGCTTCACGCTTGGCGATGTGAATGTGCGATTGAATATTGCGCATACGTGGATCGGCGATCTGATTGCCGACCTCGAACATGGCGGCACCACGGTCCGGATCATCGATCAACCCGGGTTCCCGATTCCTGATCCGACCGACGGCTGTGCGGCGGACAATCTGGTCAATATCATTCTGGACGATTCCGGCACGGGCGGTGCGATCGAGAATCAGTGCGTCGCGAACCTGACTTCGCCACCGAACTACACACCGAACAATCCGTTGAGCGCTTTCAACGGAATGAACGCCAATGGGGCGTGGACACTGACGGTTTCGGACGCGTTTACCGCGGCGGACGACGGGACGCTGATTTCCTGGGCCATCATTCTGGACGGCACGGGCTTCAGTCCTTGCGACACTGATCCTGGCGCGTGCTGTTTCAGCGAAGGCACGGGCGACTGCCAGCAACTGAATGCGATCGACTGTGCTCAGGCCGGCGGTCGCTTCCAAGGCGGCAACACGCCGTGCTCGGGTGACATCTGCATTCCTCGCGGCGCCTGCTGCAACACGTTTGATGGCAGCTGTCAGC
Source organism: Phycisphaerae bacterium (assembly GCA_019636475.1). Taxonomy (NCBI): domain Bacteria; kingdom Pseudomonadati; phylum Planctomycetota; class Phycisphaerae; species Phycisphaerae bacterium. The sequence goes on along the minus strand of JAHBXN010000007.1, from coordinate 88,077 downwards.
AACTTACACAGGAAGCCTGTCAGGCGCTGCCCAATTCAAACTTCCTTGGAGACTTCACGAGTTGCGGGAACTGCCCGGTGATTCTGGGCGCCTGCTGTCTGCCTGACACCAGTTGCATTGCAAACGTTCGAATCAATCAGTGCACGCCGCTGGGAGGCTCCTTCCTGCCTCTGACCGGTTGCGGTGAGGCCGCCGGCGATCCGACCACCTATCAGAGCAACCCGAACGCGCCGATTACGGACAACAACAACACGAACGTCAATCAGAACGTGGCGGATTCCTTCATCATTGGTGACGTGAATCTGTTCCTTGACATCACGCACACCTTCCTGGCCGACCTTGACATCGACCTGTCGCATGACGGGGTGACTGTTCGGGTTATGCAGGATCAGTGCGGTGCGAACGACAACATGCAGATCACGTTCGACGATGAAGGTTCAGCCATCGTCTGTGCGAGCCCGACGGTTGGAACCTACCAGCCGTTCAGTCCGCTGTCGGCATTCGACGGTCAAAGCGCAACGGGCGTCTGGACGCTTAATGTGTTTGACGACGCCGGCGCAGACCAGGGCACACTAGTTTCGTGGTCGCTGATTATCGACCGCGTTGGAATCAATCCGTGCGACACGGAACCGGGCGCCTGCTGCTTCAGCGAGGGCATCGGCGATTGCCAGTTGCTTAACGCCGTGGATTGCGCATCGGCCAGCGGCCGATTCCAGGGCGGGGGCACGGCGTGCACCGGCGACATCTGCGTTCCGCGCGGAGCCTGCTGCAATACGGTGACGGGCGCGTGTCAGCAACTGACGGAAGAAGCCTGCCAAGCCTCGCCGAACGGTAACTTCCTTGGCGATTTCACGCCGTGCTCGCAGTGTCCGGTGGTGAATGGTTCCTGTTGTCTGCCGAACCTCCAGTGCGTGCCGAACACCCAGTTCAATTCGTGTACGTCACAAGGCGGCACGTTCAATCCGGGCGGTGAGTGCGCCACGGTCGGCGCCTGCTGCACCGGCGTTTCCGGGTGTACGGTCGCGACGCAGGCTTGTTGTCTGGCAGCGGGCGGAGCTTACCTGGGCAACGGGACTAACTGCGGCGACGCCGCGGGAAATCCGACGACACTGACTTCAACACCCAATCTCGCGATTCCGGACGCTGTCGCGGCCGGCATAAACGACACGATTAACGTTGCCGATTCCTTTACGGTCGGCGATGTCAATATCGTCGTGAACATCACGCACACGTGGGTCGGTGACGTTTGTGTTAGCCTGACACACGACGGCGTCACGGCCGGCTTGATTCAGCGCATGGGTGCGGCCGGTGCATGTCCGGCGGGAGCTCCATTCGGATGTGCGACGGACAACCTTGTCAATATTGTTCTCGATGACGAGGGTACCGGCGGGGCGATCGAGACGCAGTGTGTTGAGAACCTGACATCTCCTCCAAACTACACGCCCAACAACCCGCTCAGCGTGTTTAATGGATTGAATTCGTCGGGTAGTTGGACGCTGAATGTTGTGGACAATGCGGGCGGCGATCTCGGTACGTTCGTGTCGTGGTCGCTCGTGGTGGACGGTGTCGGCGTGAACCCGTGCGATACGGATCCCGGCGCCTGCTGTTTCACTGAGACGCTGGCTGGTTGCCAGTTGCTCAATGCCGTCGATTGCTCGACTGCGGGCGGGCGGTTCCAGGGTGGTGGCACGGCGTGTGCGGGTGATATCTGTGTTCCGCGCGGGGCCTGCTGCAATACCGTGACAGGCGCGTGTCAGCAACTGACGCAGGCGGCTTGTCAGGCGTCCCCGAACGGCAACTACCTTGGCAACTTCACGCCTTGTTCACAGTGCCCGGTCGTGACAGGCACATGCTGCCTGCCGAATCTGCAATGTCTGCCGAATTCGCAGTTCTCCAGCTGCACGGCTCAGGGCGGCAGCTTCAATCCGGGCGGCAACTGCACCACGACTGGCGCGTGCTGTCTCGGCGACGGCTCGTGCAACATCGCAACGCAGGCATGCTGTCTGGCGGCTGGCGGGGCTTACCTCGGTGACGGCCTTAACTGCGGTGAGTCGGCGGGTAATCCGACGACCTACACGGCGAATCCCAATGCTCCGATCACTGATAACACCAACACGACGGTTACTCAAAACATTGCTGACAGCTTCACGATTGGTGATGTCAACGTCGAGATTATCATCAACCACACATTCCTTGCGGATCTGGATATCGATCTGATCCACAACGGCGTCACTGTTCGAGTGATGCAGGACCAGTGTGGCGCAAACGACAATATGCAGATCACTTTCGATGATGAAGCTGCTCCGATCGTCTGCGCCCAGCCGACGGTGGGTACCTACCAGCCGTTCAGTCCTTTGTCGGCGTTTGACGGTATCAATGCATCGGGCCTCTGGACGCTGAATGTCTTCGACGACGCCGCCGCGGATCAAGGCACACTGGTGTCGTGGTCGTTGATCATTGACGGTCTGGGCGCCAACCCATGCGATACGGAGCCGGGCGCTTGCTGCTTCAGCGAAACAGTCGCGGATTGTCAGCTGCTTGATGCTGTCGCGTGCGCGTCAGCCGGCGGTCGATTCATCGGTGGCGGCACGGCCTGCTCCGGCAACGTATGCCAGATTCTCGGTGCGTGCTGTCTGCCGGTGACGGGTGCGTGTCAGCAGTTGACGAGTGCCCAGTGCTCGACCCAGGGCGGCAACTGGCTTGGTGGCTTCACCAACTGCTCCGGTTGTCCGATCATTCTTGGTGCGTGCTGTCTGCCGGGCGGCGGTTGCCAGGCCGGCGTGCAGTTCAACCCGTGCAACGCTCAGGGCGGATCGTTCTTGCCGGGCCAGAACTGCGGCGATTCGGCTGGAAATCCCCAGACGTTCATTAGCACGCCGAACGTCGCGGTTCCGGATAACGCTCCTGCGGGCACTTCGGATACCATCAACGTTCCTGCCAGTTTCGTTCTGGGTGACGTCAACGTGCGTTTGAATATCACACACACCTTCGTGGGTGATCTGTGCGTCAGCTTGTCTCATAACGCCACGACGGTGGACATGATTCAGCGCATGGGGGCTGTCGTGGCCGGTACGCCGTGCCACGTAGGTACGCCGTTCGGTTGCGCACAGGATAACCTCAATAACATCGTGCTCGACGACGAGGGGACGCTGGCGATTGAATCGCAATGCGTGCTGAACCTCACGTCGCCGCCGAACTACATTCCGAATAACCCGCTCAGTGCGTTTGATGGGCAGGATTCGGCCGGCACATGGACGTTGACGGTGATTGACAATGCCGCAACTGACACGGGGACCTTGATCTCATGGGAGCTTATCCTAGACGGTCAAGGCGTGAACCCCTGTAACGCAACGCCTGGCGCATGCTGCGTCGGCCAGTTGGATACCGACTGCTCGATTCAGACTGCCGCCGATTGCGCCGCCCTCAGCGGCCGCTATCTCGGTGCGGGCACAACCTGCACTCCAGGTGTGTGCATCATTCGGGGCGCCTGCTGCGATTCGCTAAACGTGACCTGTGTTGAGACGACTCAGGCTGAGTGCGTCGGTCCGAACCGCACATATCAGGGCAATTTCACCACCTGTGCGACAGCGAATTGTCCGGCTTTGACCGGTGCGTGCTGTCTGGGTACCGGCGCGTGCCAGAATGCACGCACGCTGCCGCAGTGCAACGCGGCAGGCGGAACGTGGTCTGGCGCGAATTCGACCTGCGAGACGGTCACAGGCGCCTGCTGTCTCAGTGCCTCTGAGTGCGTGATCACGTCGAGTGTCTGTTGCCAGGGCTTGGGTGGATCGTTCGAAGGCGTCGGCGTGCCTTGCGGCGGCCCCGCGAACAACCCGACGACCTACACCGACACGGCCAACGTTGCGATTCCGAACAACAACCCGACCGGCCTGAGCCGCTCGATTGTCGTGCCGAATTCGTATCTGATCGCCGACGTCGATCTGAGCGTGAACATCACGATTCAGGCGGTCGGCCAGATCACGGTCAACATCACGCACAATGGCGTGACCCGCTCGGTGATTCAGCGAATCGGTTCGCCTGCCATCTCGGCATTCGGATGTCTGCAGAACAACATCAACGTTCGGCTTGACGACGAAGGTACAGGCGGCCCGATCGAGAATGCGTGCAGTGGCGGCGTGGGCACTCCGCTTCCGACATCACCGCCGAGCTTCACGCCGAACCAGACGCTCTCGGCATTCGACGGCATGGATGCGGCGGGAACGTGGACCATTCAGGTGATCGACGCGGATGCGTTCGGTATCGGCACGCTCGTCTCGTGGAGCCTGCACATCGACGGCTTCGGCGCGGGCGTTTGTGCTAGCTCGACCGAATGCACCACCTGTCCGGGTGATACGAATGGCGACGGCGTTCTCGACGGTCGCGATGTCGATTCGTTCTCGGATTGTCTGATTGCCGGTGGTGCCGGATGCCCGTGCGGCGACATGAACAATGACTCGGCGGTCAATCTGGCTGACGTGCCGGGCTTCGTTCAGACGCTGCTTGCCGGCTCGGGAAGCTGCGGATCGGTTCCCGTTTGTTCGACATGCCTTGGCGACTCGAGCGGCGATGGCGTTATTGACGGCCGCGATTGTGCCGCATTCGTTAATTGCCTGTTGAATTCGCCGGGTGGCTGCCCATGTTCGGACATCAATGGCAACTCGTCCGTGGATCTGGGCGATATCCAGGGCTTTGTTGACAAGCTTCTCAATCAGACCGGATCCTGCAACTGATGCAGCCGGCTGGCTGAAGGGAATCCAGTGAGATGGAGCCTCGCTAAAGGCTTGCTCTATCTTGAGTTAGTGAATGAATGAGTGTAAAGCGGGTGGTCGCGGCCTTCGGGTTGCGGCCACCCGTTTTCATTGCTGACTCACGAGATTTGGGTTTGCCGAGTGGGGGCAAGATAGAGGATCGTCGGGGGGAGGGGGAAGAAGTGAGATCCCCCAAGGATTGCCCGCCGCAGCTGAGTGCGGAAAATCTTTGAGTTTGCGCTTGCATGCGTCCGAAATTGTTCATATTCTAGACTCTAATTGCTCTGGGATCGCGTCGAGCGTTCAGGTCCGACCAACCTGACAGCGGCTTTCAAAGTGGTGCCAGGGTTCTGTCACAGGCGAGTACGCTGTTAGACAATCTGGATCGTGTCGGTTTTCGTTTGAGGCTATTCTGCCTAAGCCGTCGACGGTTCATTAAGAAACTGGTGTTAACCTGTATTTCGCCCAGAAGTCGTTTCAAGTCGTGACTGGTCTGACTTGTGACAGGTATGAACCTGCACCGCCGTTCGCGATGCGAACAAGCATGGTTGGTGTTTCAGTCCTGGTGGGCGCTTCCGCCCGAGAATGAGAGGAGTTGCGATGCAAATGGAAGGTAAGGGTCGTCGGCCGGGGTTTACGCTCATTGAGTTATTGGTTGTTATCGCAATTATCGCGTTATTGATTTCGATCCTCATGCCGGCGCTTAGCTCGGCAAAATCAGAGGGTGCGAAGGTCAAGTGTCAGACCAACCTGAAGCAGCATGCGGCGTTCGCTCTGATGAACGGCAATGACGATGAGCGATCCGTGATGCACACTCGCCACGAGTTCATCAAGAATCGCGACGTGACACCCAACCCCGCCGTTCCCGGATCGGAAGACGGCATCCTCACCGTCGGCGAGGCATGGATGGGGGCCGGCGACCATGACTGGGGTGGAGCCAATGGCGTTGACCCCAACTTCCGCAAGTCGGTCTACGGCGGCAATACGAAAGGCGCTGAAGGGCGTTTCATGAATCGTCTCGCATATGGCGCGGGGTACACGGACACGGAAGATTTCAAGCTCTTTGAGTGCGGCGGTCAGGAAGGAATGGTCTTGGATGTCGCCAGTGATCCGGCGCCGACACCGGACCACGCCAAGTCAATGTTCCGCGCGGTCGGTAACAGCTATATGGGCGACTACTATTGGTTCAAGGTTCACGCCGCCCAATTCGAGCCGGAAGTTTATCGCCGGTTTGGCGCCTTCCGACGACCGGCGAACCTGTTCGCGGACTCCGGCGCGGCCTTGCTCTTCTGGGAGTCGCGATTCATGCAGGCGATGATGAACACTCAGGAGATTCAGGCGCACGGGCTTTCGAGCATCGGTGCCGGCATCAGTCCGACGAGTATCCCCGGCTCTCACGGGAAGCTCGGTCGATTTAACGTTGCCTTCGCGGACGGTCACACCAGCAACGTAAAACTCACGAAGAAAGGCGACATGTATCGTTCCACTTCGATGGGTCCGCAGGACACATATTGGCGACTGCGATGGCGCGGTGCGGGCTGGCGGTATGACAATCTACCCACGCTGATCGGGCAGCGATGGGTCTCACCCTGGACGGAACCGATGCGGCGCATCATGGAATACGGTGGATGATTGGATCTGCATTGCAACGGTTCGATCAGCACTGAACTACCTTTGACGTAATCCAGCCGCCTGCGTGCCTGTCGCGCAGGCGGCTTCTATTTCGGAACTCGCGAATTGGTCAATTGTTGTTGCGGCGGTGATGAATGTTGTGCGCATTGAATCGAAAATCACCCAGCGATGCTTCTCGCCTTCTCCATGGTGATGAGCAACTCGCTTTCCGGTAACGTGGCATCTTTAACATGATTTGATAATATTGATGCCAGATCGGATTTGTACGCAGCAAACCGGAGCTCATCTCGGTCGACGAAGCTGCGATCAGTAAGGCTGACTGTATGAAGCATTTCCTTGCAACCTCGAAGGGTAAACTGATTTTCGCCGGCGTGGCCTTGGCAGCGGCCGTCGGGATTGGGGTTTTCTTTCATGAGTCGGATCATGTAAATGAATCCGAAGTCGTCGAAGGACTAAAAGGCCGAACCTACGTCGTTCATTGCTCTTCCTGCAATCAGGACAGCGAGATGTCGGTGAGTGATTTTCAGGCGGCGTTGAAGGAATTTCGCCGTTTGGACGCTGCCGGGCTCAAATGCCCGAAGTGTGGAGCGCCGAACGCTTGGCAGTCGGGGTACAACATCGTTGGTTTCAATCCAGACAGCTTGAAAGGTATGGATTTGTCCACCCGGGACCTCGTCGAAGCCGCCATCAAGGACGCGGATCTCGATGTCGATCGGGCCCGCGAGGACCTCAAGTCGGCTGAGCATTCTCGCGATGCGGCAAAGATCGAGGCTGCTGAGGAGCGGCTCCGGACAGCCAATGCCAAGGTACAGTATCTCAACGATCTCTGGGACAAGCGCACGATGGAAGAGACCGCCAGCGGCGGTTGAGGCGGTGCAACAGGATGCGGCACGGCTTCCACTTTCTTCAGGCGCTCTATGAGACCACCGATCGAAGCACATCTCGCGTGAGAAACGCAAGCGCAGTGAAGATATTGGCGAGACAGAGCGCGCTGGTGGTTTCGCTTCCAGATCGCGCGGACTGTATCAATAGCAGGGTTGCGACCGCCAGCAGCGCGATCGGAATGAAGCACCTCACGGTCTTGATCGGCGGCATCGGCAATCTCTTGCGCCGTTGGGCGAGCAGGCAGGCCGAGCACTGTCGTCCCCCCTCGAGTCGGGCATATAGTGTTTCGATATCCCCGCACAATGGACATTCGTCGATGCTCACTGAGCGGGTCGTTCGGCGCGGCGCGATGGAACGAAGCGTGTGATAGGCCGCTGTGATTCGGCTGAACTGATTCGTGTCGCGCGTCGGGTCTTGCGCTCGGTCGGGGTGGAATTCCCAGACCAGCCTTTTGTAGGCGCGGCGCACGTCGCTGAGCGGTGCATTCGGCGGCAGACCGAGTACGCGATAACATTCCGAAGGTTTCACTTGCGTGGTTCCGGAGGAAGCGGCGATTATGTCAGCATCTCAGTATATCTCCTGATTGTATCCGGGTTTGCCCCACAGATGCCAATTTCGCCAAATCTGATACAAAGGCCATTTCATGCCGAACAAATTCGCGCTTGCGGAGACGACGGGACCGGGCTCCAGGTCCATCGGAGAGTCACTGATATCGATTTCCCGCAATCTTGCCGCGCGCACCGGCTCGTTGAAATTTGGGTCACCCGTGACGCATGTCTATCGACCGCTGGATTATGCCCGCGCCCTGCACGAACAGTATCTTCTGCGGTACGCTAACCGCGGCGTGAAGGCGATACTGCTTGGGATGAACCCCGGTCCATGGGGAATGGCGCAGACCGGCGTGCCTTTCGGCGAAGTCCGTTCGGTTCGTGAGTGGCTAAGGCTGGACGGCCAGTTGGTTCGTCCGAGAAACGAACATCCGAAACGTCCGGTCCAAGGCCTTTCGTGTCTTCGGAATGAAGTATCGGGTGCACGATTGTGGGGCTGGGCTGCCCAGCGATTCAAACAGCCGGCCGAGTTCTTCCGCCGTTATTTCGTTGCAAATTATTGTCCGCTGTGTTTTTTGGAATCGACAGGTCGGAATCGGACACCGGACAAACTTTCGCCGGCCGAGCGGGAATCCCTGTTCGCCGTGTGCGATGCGGCACTGAAAGCGACAGTCGAATTGCTACAGCCACAATGGGTGATCGGAGTCGGAACATTTGCCGAGAGTCGAGCGCGGTCGGCGCTGGCGGAGACAGACGTGAGGATCGGTCGTATCCCGCACCCGAGTCCAGCGAGCCCGGCAGCCAATCGCGGCTGGTCAGCGGCCGCGGAAGGTGCGCTCCGGACCTTGGGGCTGGAGCCAAGCTGAGGTGCGGCAAGCTTGCGTGTTCATGAGCAATCAGAGATTATCTAGTGCATGCATATGACTCGCGATTGCCGGGCTGATGGGGCCGCTGGAGTTCGATCGGCTTTTTGCGACGGTAAATCAATGGCTGAAGTTTTGGGTGAGAATTGACCCTCGCATGGGAGTTAGAAAATGAGTCCGGACCAACAGTTTCTTGATGTGCTCTTCAACGTGCTGGGGTTGATTCTGAGCAGCGTTGTTGGAGTCCTTTTCGATGTCGTCGTTGTTCCTCTGTTTGAGGCGATTGTGGCCGCGATTTTCGGCGGGATGTGATTGGGCCCTGTCAGTTTGAAAAAATCCAGACCCGCGAAATGTCTTCGCGGGCCCGGACCCGGGTAAGCGATCAGATCAGCCGAATCCCGGCTGGTCCTGGTTTACTTATTCGAATGCCGGCCATAGCCCCCTGCGACTCACCTCGGGGTTGTCATTGCAAACCCGCGCGAATCGCGTTCGGGAATCATGCCACGAGTTCGATTTCGGGCATCGCATCGTCGTTCGCGGCCGCCGGTAGCAGGAACCGGCGCTTTTCGGGCAAACTGCCCGAGTGGGCCTGAGCCGGATCGACGTGCATTCGCCGATTCGTTTCTTTCTTGAGCACCCGCGTCATCCAGACGCTCTTTCCACAGGTCAGCAGAGCGTAGGGCTGAATCCAGCAGAGCATGATGGTGGAGTAGAATGCATACACATAGGCGTATATCGCCTCGGTGCTGCGTTCACGGATGGCGAAGAAGGCGAGCGTCAGTGTCGAAGCGGTGACACAGGATGCCAGAAGCTTCAGGCCGAATATCGTCGGGAGAAACAGGCTCAGGAGCAGGCCGGTGAAGAGGAACGGGTATGGCAGGAACAGCCCGACCGCTGCCATCAGATAATTAAACCGAATTCCCGACTTATTCTCCGATCGGAAGTTGCTGAAGACATAAGACAGCGTGTGAAGCGACTCCCGGGTATTGCTGCGAGCCCAGCGGAGAAACATCTTGCACAGGGCGGCGTACGTCCTGGGGCTCTTTGTGTAAACGCGGGCGGAACTCTGATATACCACCTTATAGCCCTGCTTGATGATGAAGTTCGTCATGGCGTGGTCTTCACCGGCGCGAGCCGGTCCACCACGAAATGTCTGGTTGAGCCATTGATCGAGCACGGGCATGACGGCGCTTCGGCGATAGGCCGCAAGCGCGCCGGCACAGCACAGGACGGCGCCTCCGCCCATCATGCTCTGTGCAGCGCGCTTATAGTCGAAGGTCATCACATATCGCACGCTGAGCATGCGAGGAATGATGCCGTCCTCGCGATTGAGCACGCGGACATTTCCGGCAACACCGCCGATCCGCTCGTCATGGACCATCGGGCTGACGACTGATTTCAGCGCGTCCCTTTCGATGATCGAGTCGCTATCGACGGTGATGAAAATATCGCCGGTCGCACGGCGGATGCCCTCCCAGAGCGCCCAACGTTTGCCGCGGTTCTCAGTGCAGTTAATGGCGGTGACGCGATCACCGACGTCACGGGCAGCCGTCGCGATATGGTGCCATGTGTCGTCATCGCTTCCGTCGTTGACGACAATGATCTCGATCCGGTCGGAAGGATAGTCGGCCGCAGCTAGATGCCGGATCGTGCTGCCAACGAGTGCGCCCTCATTGAACGCGGGAACGAGCACGGTAATTCGAGGGAGTCGTGCTGAATCGACGATCGACATCGGCCGGTACTTGAATGCGAGCCAAAGTCGCCAGAACGTCCAGACGGTCGCGAGCGAGCCGTAAGCACCGCCGATGAGGATCAACGCCTTGCCCGTTGGCGAATACCAGAGAATCCGACCCGCCATGCGAAGGGAATCAAAGTGCCATGACAGTGTCATGATCGCAATCGCGAGGATGGCGATGGAGCACTTGCCCGCCCAGTCCGTCCAGCCAAGGGCCGGAATGGACTGGTAGGTCGTTCGACGAGGCTTGTCGAAGAGGGTCGTGAAAAAACCGGTGGTAGTCGAGAGCACTGACACTCTGCAGTCTCCTTGCGAATTCTAAACTCGCGTGTAGTCCGACGCATTCGAGGCTTGGCTGATAACTGATCTCGCCCGCCTCGGGTTAATGCATCAGACAGACCTTTCAATCTTTCGTGAGTCGGCGTCTTATTTTGTTTTGCCGACCAATGGTTATCGTGGCGTTGCGTGCATTCTGGACTCACCTCTGAACCACTTCGGCTCCGGACGATGCAGAGGTTTCCCTCCGAGCTCCACACAATCATTCACTGGGGTCACTTTGCATTCGTCGATTTCAATCGGCGCCGTGGCCGAGGTCGATCGACAGGTGTGGTTCAGTCAGGCTCGGTATTACGAGCCCACGTGGGTCCTGCCGCGTCTTCGGATTGTATGCACGCAGTCTTTGAATCCAGCGCCGGCCAACGGCGCGTCCGCAAACGCGCCTTTTTACGGGGGCGCGTTGCCCGGTCGGGCGCGGGCGACACGTCGCGAACTTGCAGCGCAAGCGCGGTTCTCCGCCTGACACCGAAAAAAGTATGGTTCAGATGACTGAATTGGCCGTGAAATGGAGGTTAAAGTTGTTTAATCCGGGATGAGGAAATTCTAATGTTCCGATTTCGCCTCGAGCGCCGGGGTGGTTTGTTCGTCCCGATCAACAGAGGTTCCGAGCCATAATTCCCTTGCATCACATTTCGAGGAGCAACTCCACGAGTAGGGGCAGGTCCGCCATGCTAACGTCGAGATCCCCGTTGAAGTCGGCCGCGCATATTTCTTCGGCCGTCGGCTGACCGCCCGCCAGGATTTCGACGAATCGCTGGATATCCGCACCGTTGAATGAAAAGTCCGCGTTGAGATCACCGAACGCGAGAAATGGACAAGGATCGCAGGCATTGCCGATGCCGTCGCCGTCTGAATCGAGCTGATCCGGATTGACCAATCCCGGGCAATTGTCGCATCCGTCCGGTGCGCCGTCATTGTCGGAATCGAGATCAGGGCATCCATTTGCATCGACCGACGTGACGCAAATTGGAGTGTTGGGGCATAGGTCCAATTGATTGGTCACGCCGTCTTGATCGTCGTCGAGGGCTGAGCAGCCGAAAGCATCGATGGGGTCTCCGGGATTCGTTGATGGGCATAGGTCATCGGAATCACCGCAGCCGTCCCCATCTGCGTCAGCGAACATGCCGATTCGGAAGTCGTCGAAATATGCGGTGTCCTCGCCGCCGGCGTGCAGATTCCAGATCGCGGCGGCGGAGACGGGCATCGTCAGCGTCGGCGTTAGGTTCAGATTGGCAGCCACTACCTGGTTGTTAACGATGAGGTTTGCCTTAAGCACCTCGGGACGCCAGTTGATGTCAAGCCTGAAGTGATGCCACTGATTGTCAGGCAGCGTCACGCCACAATCCTGAAGCGAATTCCCATTCCACGCCACGACTGTTCCAACCGCGTTTATCCCGGCTGCGGTGATCCGCTTGTTTACCGGTAGGGAGCTGTCATGAAGATCGATTCCCCAGAGTCCGCTGGGTGTATTGCCGTCCCGGTCAAAGTAAGCGGACCAGCGAATCTGGAGAATCGGGGCTGCGTTGACATCTGGCGTGTGACTTAATTCGCGATAGTACCACGTGGAATTAAAGGTTTGCGCGGCGTCGATTCGGAGTGACCTGGCGCCTGTTGCCGAGACGGCGGACTGAATAATCCCCAGGCCGGGGGTTGGCGGGTTGTTTGTGGAAAGCCAGCCGTCCTGCGCTACAAGGTTGCCATCGGTGAAAGGAGGGGACTCGAATCCGGTCTGATAGAGAATCTGTGCCTGAAGTCTTGTGGCGCACGCGATCGCGAGCAGGCAGGCAAAGGCGCTGATTTTGAGCATGAGTTCCCCTCCGACCGGGTCGGATGTCCAGGCGGGCCGTATCCGGACAATTCTACCGCATTCTACCTGTCAATTACGGACAAAATTGGGTTTGACGGTCACCAGGCCGTGGCTGGGTCAGTCGGGTCCCCGCCGAGGCTAACCCGATTGCAGTGCAATTGGGAGCAGGTCCGAGAAAATATTGTGGAAAATTGTTGATAAGGGCTGGCGTTCTCGGAAGGTCCGGTTAAAATTTCCCGGTTACCGACGTGCGCGCGGAACTAGGTCGATCCGGTGGGACTAATCGGCTTCCTAATAGATGGCGGGCGCTTCGGGCAAGTCCCGTGGAAGAAATTCAACCCTGGCAGTGAATTTTGGGTGCCTTGCAGATTTGCCTTACCAGCGAAGAGCACTCAGTGAAGTGACGTAACTCCGGCACGAACCGGAGGCGTGGAGCTGCGCGCAAGCAGCGAGCGGGTGAGTTCCCGGGACAGGCGGCGAATGCGAAATTCGCCCAGGTTTCATTCCGATTCACCGGGCTCCCCACGCAAAGCAACAAGAGGATCGCGTTCGCGCGGCGGAGTGATCCGCCCATTGCGGACTGGTTAATGACAGAGGGATCGGCATGATCGTTCCAACGCACGTTCGGAATTTCAGCAAGCTCGGCGATGCCATGCAGACGCCCGACCTGATCGAGATTCAGGTCGGTTCGTATCGACGTTTCCTTCAGGAGGAAGCGGCCCCAAACGCTCGGACGGCGAGCGGACTTGAGGGGCTGTTGCGGGAAGTGTTCCCGATTCAAAGTTACGATGAGAATATCAGTCTCGACTATCTTGATTACACACTGGGCAAGCCGCGCTATACGCCGGACGAGTGCCGGCAGTTGCGGCTGACGTTCGGCATGCCGCTGCGCGTTCGGCTGAGGCTGACGCGCAAGGACAAGGATGAGATTTTCGAGGATCGTGTCTATCTCGGTGAAATCCCGATTATGATCGGCGGCGGCGAGTTCATCATCAACGGTGCCGAGCGCGTCATCGTCTCGCAGCTTCACAGGTCGCCCGGCGTTGACTTCATCAAGGAGACGCTCGAAGCGGACCGGCCGCTTCATGCATGTCGAATTATTCCTGAGCGCGGCAGCTGGATAGAGATCAACATCACCCGCAAGGACGTGCTGGCTGTTCGTATTGATCAGTCCAGCAAGATCCCCGCGACGTGCTTTCTGCGCGCAATGGATCCGGCCTATGGCTCGGATGAGGCGATCATCCGCACGTTCTACGAAACACGGACTGTGCGCACCGCAAACCTGAAGCCCGACATGTACGTCGTTTCGGATGTCTGGGCGGATGAGGCAGATCGGACCGAAGGTGAACCCTTGGTCAAATCCGGGTGCCAGATCGGCGACGCGATCGAGAGAATTCAGGCCACGAGTCACAAGCAGCTTGAAGTGATCGAAAACGTGCTCGATCCCCTCATCCTGAATACGCTTGCCGAGGATGCCAGCCGTACGCATGAAGACGCGTTGATGCGCATCTATAAGAGCTTGCGTCCGGGTAATCCGGCCCAGCTTGACAAGGCGGTGAAGCTGTTTCACGAGAAATTCTACGACGAGAACCGCTATCGCCTCGGGAAGGTCGGCCGGTTTCGAATCAATCGCAAGTTCGGCCTGTCGATTCCCACGGCACTGAATACGCTGACCGTGTCCGATTTCGTGGCGTGTCTGCGCTATCTGATGGATCTGAGAAGCCAGAATCGCGTCGGGATCTCGGTTCCCGAGCGGTTGCCTTTTGAACTGGCGGTGCTTCGCTGGACGCGGGAGCTGGCCGAGCAACTGAAGGCGTATCGTGTCAATAATGAGCCCGTGAAGGATCCGAAGGAGGAAACTCTGCTCGGCGAGTTCGGCGCGCTGAAGGAAGGCCGCAAGAAACTCTCGCCGATCGAAGCCGTAAAGGAGCTTCGCAGGCAATTGCAGGGGATTGTTGATGTGCCGACGGAGTGGATTCCGCCGACCACGCTCGACCTGAACGTGATGCGTCCGCTGCTTGGCCGCACGAAGATGGATCGCGATCAGGACGTGACGCGCGCCGCGAAGGACTTCGTCGTGTCGACAATTCGAACGCGGGCGTTGCGAATCATTGAGGGAATTGACCGTTATCTCGCAGTGTACCAGGACGGCCGGCCGGAAACCGCCCAATTGGAATTCATGAACTACTACCCGCGGCCCGGCGCGATTTACAATTTTGACGAAGCCGGCGCGAAGAAGCAGGCGGCTGCCGCGGAGAAGGCGAACCAGTCTGAATGGTCGGATTTGTTCGGAGTCTCGGCCAAGCACGTGGCGTTCGGTTCGATCGAAGAAGTCTCTGTGCTGCTGAAGAACAAGCATAATACGGAGTCGATCGCTGGAAATGTGCATGAATATGCGTGGAAGCAGACGCGCGTCATTGTCGCCGAAGATGATATCGATCATCTCGGAAATCGACGTCTTCGAACCATTGACGAACTGGCCTGCGACGAGATTCGCAAGGGTTTCCTGAAGCTCCGGCGCACGGTGCAGGAGCGCATGAGCATGAAGGATCCTGACCAGCTCGGCAAGATCGCGGAACTGGTGAACTCAAAAGCGGTGTCCGGCGCGATCGACTACTTCTTCGGTCGTGGTGAGCTGTCACAGGTAGTCGACCAGACAAACCCGCTCAGCACGCTGACACACGAACGGCGATTGTCCGCGCTCGGTCCTGGCGGCTTGAATCGAAAGCGAGCGGGCTTTGAGGTTCGCGACGTTCACATTTCCCACTATGGGCGAATTTGTCCGATCGAGACGCCAGAAGGCACGAATATCGGTCTGATCGCATCGCTATCGATCTACTCGACCGTGGACGAATACGGCTTCCTCATCACGCCTTATCGCCGCGTCGAAAGGGGAGGCAAAGTCAACGGTCAAACGGAATACCTTCGCGCGGACGAGGAAATGAAGTCGATTCTTGCACCGCCCGACGCCGTTGATCCGAAGACCCATCGTGTGCTTGGCGATCACATTGTCGCTCGCGTTCGTGGTGATTTGTCGATGGTCGGCTCGACGGACATCGAGTACGTCGATATTTCGCCGAAGCAGACGGTCGGTGTGTCGGCCGCGTTGATTCCATTCCTCGAGCACGACGACGCCAACCGCGCGCTCATGGGTTCGAACATGCAGCGGCAGGCTGTTCCGCTCCTTGTGACCGAACCTCCGGTCGTCGGTACGGGCATGGAGCGGATTGTCGCTCAGAACAGCGGTATGGTGATTCGATCGGATCGCGACGGGACGGTGACGTACGTCGATGGCGAGCGAATCGTGATCGATGATACGGAAGAATTGGTTCTTCGGAAGTTTCAGGGTCTGAACGAACGAACCTGTCTGAATCAGAAGCCGCTCGTCAAGATCGGTCAGAAAGTGAAGAAGGGTGAGATCATCGCCGATGGCCCGGCCTGTCGTAACGGCGAACTCGCGCTGGGCCGCAACCTGCTCGTCGGCTTCATGACCTATGACGGCTACAACTTCGAAGACGCCATTCTGATTTCCGAGCGCCTCGTTCAAGATGACGTTTTCACGAGCATTCACATCGAGGAATATGACGTCGAAGTCCGCGAAACGAAATTGGGCAAGGAGGAGTTCACCCGCGACATTCCGAATGTCTCGGAGCGTGCGCTTCGCAACCTCGACGAGGACGGTGTCGTTCGAATCGGTACGGAAGTGAAGACGGGCGACATTCTCGTCGGCAAGGTTTCACCGAAGAGCAAGAGCGAACTGTCGCCCGAAGAAAAGCTGCTTCATGCGATCTTCGGCCGCGCCGGCGAGGACGTGAAGAACGACTCGCTTGAGGTTCCGGCGGGCGTTTCCGGCATCGTGATCGATACCAAGCGCTTCAGTCGCCGGACCGGCATGTCTGAAGACCAGAAGCAGGCATTGCAGAAGCGAATCAAGGAATACAGGCATCAGATGAATCTCCGGGCCATCGCGTTGTTCCGGCGCATGGTTCAGGAAATCGAAAGGGTCGCCGGACAGCCTGTTGTCGATCCGAACACCAAGCAATTCGTCGGTCGCAGCGACATCCCCGATGTCATCATGGAACAGATCGGCGAGCCGGGTAACTGGGCGTTCGATCCGAAATGGATCAAGCCCGCGAACCTGCGTGATGAATGCATGCCGATCTATGAACGGTATTGGCCGCGAATTGTCGAGCAACTCGATGAGCGCGAGCGCAAGATCGCTCAGTTGAAGCGCGGCGATGAACTTCCGTCGGGCGTGCTTGAAATGGTGAAGGTGTATATCGCCACCAAGCGGCGATTGTCCGTGGGCGACAAGATGGCCGGTCGCCACGGAAACAAGGGTGTCATCGCCAAGATCCTGCCGGTCGAGGACATGCCGTTTCTCGAAGATGGGACACCGCTGGACATCATGCTGAATCCGCTTGGCGTTCCGTCCCGCATGAACGTCGGCCAGATTCTTGAGACCCACCTTGGCTGGGCCGCGAGAATCCTCGGGTTCCAGGCAGTCACGCCGGTCTTTGACGGCTGCACCGAAGCCGAGCTTCATGCCGCGGTCGAAGAGGCGAACAGCAAGGTCGGCGAACTCAGCAGTGACATTGAGATGGTGCGGCGCGCCGAGCTCGACCGGCTGATCCTCACCCGGATGCCCTATGGCGGAAAGCTGCGTCTGGTTGATGGGCGAACAGGTGAGCAGTTCGACCAGCCCGTCACGGTCGGTTGCATCTACATGCTCAAACTGCACCATCTCGTTGACGACAAGATTCACGCACGGGCGACCGGTCCCTATTCGCTCATCACCCAACAGCCGTTAGGTGGCAAGGCGCGGACCGGTGGTCAGCGATTCGGCGAAATGGAAGTCTGGGGTCTTGAAGCCTACGGTTGCGCGCATGTCCTGCAGGAGTTGCTGACGGTGAAGTCCGACGACGTCGAAGGCCGCACAAAGATCTATGAATCGATGGTCAAGGGCGAAAACACGCTGGAGGCCGGCACGCCTGTTTCGTTTGACGTACTTTGCAACGAAATACGGGGTCTGGGCCTCAACATTCAGCTGGAGAAAGGCAAGTTAATCTAATCGTCGTCGGCCATTGCGTTGGAGCAGATCGGTGCAGAGTGATATTGAGTTCGAAGCTGTCAAGCAGATCGATGTGGATGACCTTCGGGCATTTTACAGTGCTCAGGGTTCTATGTTGCCGCAGTCGATCGACAAGCTGACGACAATGGTGGATAAGTCGGTTTGCTTTGTCACGGCCCGCGAGAAGTCGAGCGGGCGTTTGCTCGGCATTGCACGCGGCCTGGCGGACGGCATTCGTGGTTATCTGACGGAGTGCAAGCTGGATCCGTCGTGCCAGGGCCCCGGCGCCGTAACGCACGTTGATGGCCGCATCGAGCACGATCAGTTCAACATCGCCAAGGAAATGGCGATGCGCGTGATCGAGTCGCTCGCGAAAATGGGTTGCGAACGTGTTGACGCCGCGGCCTACGGAACGGAAGTGGATTTTTGTGAAGAGTTGGGCTTCAAGCGCGCGGTCGGTCTTGTGCCGATGAGCCTGAGTCTGACGAATCACCCGGCGCACCGCGCTTCGGTGTCGGAACGCCGGGCGAACGCGTAAGTTTCAAATGGGAATGACGGCGTCGGCCGGCTGCGAGTGAGTTTGCATCAGCTGACCTGTACGACAGACGAAAGATATCCCTTCGTTGAACAGAAGGATGGTTTATCGATGGCAGAGAGCGTATACGACCGGATTAATGACTACGCAGCGGTCAAGATTTCGCTGGCGTCGCCCAACGACATTCGTTCGTGGTCGTACGGCGAAGTTCGCAAGCCGGAAACGATCAATTACCGGACCTACCGCGCAGAAAAGGACGGCCTGTTCTGTGAGCGCATCTTCGGTCCCGAGCGCGACTGGGAATGCTTCTGCGGCAAGTACAAGGGCACGA
The DNA here is from genome assembly GCA_019636475.1 of Phycisphaerae bacterium. NCBI lineage: Bacteria > Pseudomonadati > Planctomycetota > Phycisphaerae > Phycisphaerae bacterium. Next base: position 69,586 of record JAHBXN010000007.1, on the reverse strand, counting down.
AGCACAAGGGCATGATCTGCGATCGTTGCGGCGTCAAGGTGACACACAGCCGCGTTCGGCGCAAGCGCATGGGCCATATCAACTTGGCCGCGCCGATCGTCCACATCTGGTTCTTCAAGGCGATGCCGTCGCGTTTGGGCGCGCTGCTCGACATGAAGACCAGCGATCTCGAGAAGGTGGTCTACTTCCAGGACTATGTCGTCATCGAGCCGGGTGATTCACCTCTGAAGGAGCGGCAGATTCTCTCCGAGGACGAATATCGTCAGGCCGTCGAGAAGCATGGCAACAGCTTCGAAGCGAGCATCGGTGCCGAGGCCGTTAAGAAGTTGCTGTCGAAGATCGACTTGAAGCAATTGTCGGTCGAGCTGCGCGATGCAATCACGAAGACCAATAGCAAGCAGAAGATCAAGGACCTCTCGAAGCGCCTGAAGATCTGCGAGAACCTTCGATCCAGCACAAACGACCCGACCTGGATGGTCATGGAAGTCATTCCGGTCATTCCGCCGGACCTGCGGCCGCTCGTTCTGCTTGAAAGCGGCAACTTCGCGACGAGCGATTTGAACGATCTCTATCGCCGCATTATCAATCGCAACAACCGTCTGAAGAAGCTCATCGATCTGAACGCGCCCGAAGTCATCATTCGCAACGAGAAGCGGATGCTTCAGCAGGCGGTGGATGCGCTGTTCGACAACGGTCGCTGCCGTCGTCCAGTGCTCGGCTCTTCGAATCGACCGTTGAAGTCCTTGACCGACATGATCAAGGGCAAGCAGGGCCGTTTCCGTGAGAATCTGCTTGGCAAACGCGTGGACTACTCGGCGCGAAGCGTGATCGTAATCGGTCCGGAACTCAAGCTGCATCAGGTCGGTCTGCCGAAACGCATCGCGCTGGAGCTTTACCAGCCATTCATCATTCGTCGCCTGAAAGAACTCGGCCTCGCTGACACGATCAAGTCGGCGAAGAAAATGCTCGAGCGTCGCGATCAGGAAATCTGGGACATTCTCGAGGAAGTGATTCATCAGCATCCGGTGCTGCTGAATCGCGCACCGACACTGCACCGCATGGGTATTCAGGCATTCGAGCCGGTACTTGTCGAAGGCAATGCGATCCGAATCCACCCGCTGGTGTGTCGCGGCTTCAATGCGGACTTCGACGGTGACCAGATGGCGGTTCACCTTCCGTTGTCGATCGAGGCACAGGCCGAGGCGCATGTGCTGATGCTCGCGACCAATAACATCTTCAGTCCGGCAAGCGGTTCACCCATCATGTCGCCGAGCCAGGACATCGTCATGGGCGTCTTCTACCTGACCTGTGAGCACCATTACTTCGACAAGCCGGATGATCCGAAGCACACATTCGCCAATCCGGTTGAAGCGATGCTCGCTTACGACTTGAAGAAGATCGGGATTCACGAGCGAATCAAGGTGCGCGTCGACCGCGAGCGCATCGTGGAACACTTCAAGGAACTGTCGAAGCCGATGCCGGATAACAAGGTGATCGTCACGACGGTCGGCCGGCTGATATTCAACGACATCCTTCACCCGAAGATGCCGTTCTTCAACTGCCCGCTGAGCTCCAAGGGCGCGGCCCGCGTCATCGCGATCTGCTACGAGCTGCTCGGTCGTCCTGAAACGATCATCCTGCTCGACCGCATTAAGGAGCTTGGATTTAAGCGCAGCACGCTGGCCGGCTTGTCGTTCGGTCTGGCGGACATGCGTATCCCGGTAAAGAAGAAGGCGATCATCGAAGCCGCCCAGAAGAAGGTGGACAAGATCGTCAAGGCGTGCCAACAAGGCGCGATCACAGACCTCGAGCGATACAACGCCCTGATCGACATCTGGGTTCACGTCCGCGAGGAAGTGACCGAGGCGATGATGGCCGAATTCAAGAACGACTATCGCACCGACGATTTCCGATATGCCCACTCGGGAGATGCCGGCGCTCGGCGATATCTGAATCCGATTTACCTCATGTCAGACTCGGGTGCTCGCGGCAGCGTCGACCAGATTCGCCAGTTGGCCGGCATGCGCGCTCTGATGGCCAAGCCCAGCGGCGAAATCATTGAGACACCGATTAAGGCGAACTTCCGCGAGGGTCTGTCGGTTCTTGAGTACTTCAGCTCGACCCACGGCGCACGAAAGGGTTTGGCGGATACGGCGCTCAAGACGGCCGACTCCGGCTATTTGACTCGAAAACTGGCGGATGTTGCACAGAATCTGATCGTTAGTCGGCTCGATTGCGGCACGATCAAGGGTGTGATCAAGGGCGTGCAGTACAAGGGCGAGGAAGTTGATATCTCGCTGGCTGAGTCAATCATCGGCCGCGTGGCACGCGACACCATCCGCCATCCCGTGACCGACGATATCGTCGTTCGAGAGAATGACATTATCACCGACGTGATCGCGCGACGAATCGAAAGCCCGCCTTCCGAGGGAGGATTGGGCCTTGAGACGATTCGTGTCCGCAGTCCGTTGACGTGCGAGGCGGGCACCGGCGTGTGTGCTCGCTGCTACGGTATGGACCTGGCCACTGGTCAACTGGTGGAGCGGGGAATGGCCGTCGGCATCATCGCCGCGCAGTCGATTGGTGAACCGGGCACCCAGTTGACGATGCGAACGTTCCATACCGGCGGTGTTGCGAGCCGCGCGGTCATCGAGAGCGACATCAAGTGTTCGAATGCCGGTTTTGTGAAGTTCCACAATCTGAATGCCGTGGAATTCACGGATCCTGAGTCGAAGGAGCAGTGTCTCGTTGTTCTCAAGCGAAATGGCGAAATCTCGATCAACGACGAGAAGGACCGCGAGCTTGAGCGATACAAGATTCCCTACGGTGGACGCGTGCTGGTCCGCGAGGGGCAGCAGGTTCAGCGGCGCGACGTCATCACTGTGTGGGATCCTCACCTGACGCCGATTCTTGCGGAAGCGGCAGGTGTCATTCGCTTCCAGGACGTCGTGGAGGGCGAGACGGTCCGAACCGACTCGGAAGCCCGAGGCACCAGCAAGCTCGTTGTGGTTGAGCACCGCGGCGACAAGAACCCGCAGGTCATCATCGAGGACGAGCAAGGCAAGATCATTGAGTATCACTACTTGCCGTCAAAGGCTCGAATCGAAGTCTCTGAGGGTCAGGTTGTGACGGCCGGCTGGCTGCTTGCACGCCGACCGCGAGAGCTTTCAGGTACGCAGGACATCACCGGCGGTCTGCCCCGCGTCACGGAGTTGTTCGAAGCTCGCAAGCCGAAGGAACCGGCGGTGATGTCTGAGATTTCCGGGACGGTGGAGATTCGCAGCGACAAGCGTCGAGGCAAGATGACCATCACCGTGCATCCGGACAGCAAGGAACTCGAACCGCGCGACCACCACGTGCCGCAGGACAAGCACCTCCTCGTGCATGCGGGAGATCATGTCGATGCGGGCGATCCGTTGTGCGACGGCCCGCTCGTTCCACACGATATTCTCGCGATCAAGGGCGAAGAAGCGTTGCATGGCTATCTGATCAATGAAGTGCAGGCGGTTTATCGCTCGCAGAACGTTAGTATCAACGACAAGCACATCGAAACGATTCTGTCGCAGATGCTCCGCAAGGTGCGTGTCGATAATCAGGGCGACTCGGAGTTGCTGCCGAGTGAGGTCGTCGATCGTCACCGATTCCAGTCGATAAACCAGGCACTAATCCGCAGCTACAAAATTGCCGACCCCGGCGATTCGCAATTCAAGGAAGGCCAGATCGTCTCCAAGGAGGACTACGTTGCGGCAAATGAGCAGCTTGAAGCCGCAGGCAAGGACCCGGCCAAGGGTCGTAAGCCCAAGCCCGCAAGCGCGTCGACCCTGCTTCTGGGTATCACCAAGGCCGCGTTGCAAAGCGAGTCGTTCATCTCTGCGGCCAGCTTCCAGGAGACCACCAAGGTCCTGACCGAGGCAGCTTTGAGCAGCCAGATGGATCGGTTGTACGGCCTGAAGGAGAACGTGATTCTCGGCCATCTGATCCCTGCGGGAACGGCGTTCAAGCCTTTTCAGGATATGGAGTTACAGCATCTTGGAGAGCCGATTGAGGAGGAGACTTCGGAGATGAGAATCTCCGAAGCGGTCGGCGAGTTGCCTCCGAGTGCGACGGCTGGAGAAGTGGAAGGCAAGCCTGCGTTCGGCGGCGGCGTCACGGCCAATGCCACCATGGCGCTGGATAGCGGCGCACCATTCAGCACGCCAACGGTGCCCGGAATCAGCGAATCGCCGTCCGAGCCGAAGGATGATGCGGCCTCGCAATCGTCGCATTGACGAGCGGCTGTCATTCAAGATAAGATGCGTGGCTTCGCACCGCCGAAGCATAGCGCATCGTCGCCGAATCGGACGCAATCGGCGTTTGGATGGGTGCCGGCTTGATTGCCGCACCAGAAAAAGTGTGATTCATCGCGCCGCGAAGCGGCGTTTGAAAGTGTTGTGAAGTAGAAGAGGTTTTAATGCCCACGATCAATCAGCTCTGCCGCCGGCCACGACGACCGGAAGTTGCGAAGTCCAAGTCGCGCGATCTGGATGCTTGTCCACAGAAGCGCGGTGTGTGTCTCATCGTCAAAACGATGACGCCGAAGAAGCCGAACTCCGCGCTGCGAAAGGTGGCTCGTGTCCGACTCTCGAACGGCCGTGAAGTGACTGCGTATATCCCCGGCATCGGCCACAACCTTCAGGAACACTCGATTGTGTTGATTCGCGGAGGTCGAGTTCGAGACCTTCCCGGTATCCGATACCACATCATTCGTGGTGTTCTGGACTGTTCGGCCGTTGAGGAGCAGGAGAAGTTCGGCACACGGCGCAATCGCTCTCGCAGCAAGTATGGCACCAAGCGAAAGAAGTAACCCCGGCTATTCGATCTGGCGCGGCCATTCTCGCGACGTCGGTGTGATTAATATGTGACATGACGGTCGGCGAGTGCCCGGCCGAGTATGGTGTCCGGCGAGGGAATTCGTCGGCAGATCGTCGCGACGATGGATGCGGCGAACCAGAAGTTTGAGGTTTCAGCATGGGTTTCAAGAAGTGGACGAGGTCGGAGGATCAGCTTCGACCGGATCCGAGATTCAACAGTGTCCTTGTCGGTAAATTCATCAATTGCATGATGTGGAGCGGCAAGAAGACCGTCGCTCAGAAGGTATTTTACGAAGCAATTGATGCCGTCTCGAAGAAAGTGAAGGACGTTCCGCCGCTCGAGGTTTTCGAGAAGGCGATCAACAATGTACGGCCCAGCGTTCAGATTCGCAGCAAGCGAGTTGGCGGAAGCAACTATCAGGTGCCGATGTCGGTGAATCCAAAGCGCAGCCAGGCCCTCGCGATTCGATGGATTCTCGAAGCCGCCCGCGGGAAGAAGGGACGGCCCATGAAGGATCGTCTCGCGGCCGAATTGCTTGATGCCTTCAATAACTCCGGCGCGGCCGTGACGACCAAGGATAACGTTCACCGCATGGCTGAGGCGAATAAGGCCTTCGCCCACTTTGCCTGGTGATATCTCCCGTCTGAGTGGCGGGCTCAATCGGCCGTCGTCTCCAAAAGTTTTGATGCGATTCAAGGCCGACGATTTAACGATCGTCGGCCTTCCTGTTTCGTGACGTGGCGCGAGAGTTCTCGGAATGCGCCCGGCAGGTGGTCGATCAGATCGCTTGCAATTAAGGAGATTTGACCTAGCTTTGCAGCCGCGATGTCTCCGGCGCGCCCGTGAAGATGTGCAGCAAGTACGGCTGCGTCGAATCTTGCGAGCCCCTGTGCGATGAGTCCGGCAATGACGCCGGTGAGAACGTCACCCGAGCCGCCCGTTGCCATTCCGGGGTTTCCGGTCTTGCATTTGAATACGCGCCGGCCGTCAGTGACGATCGTCCCGGCTCCTTTCAGTAGAACGATGGGGCTGGCCTCGGAAACCGAATGAGCGTCACTCGCGAGTTGTGCTGTGCCATTTGCAGTGGAAATATCGAATGCTGCCTGGCGCGCGACGCGCTCGCGGTCCGATTGCACGGCCTTCGAGGAGATGCCGTACATGCGAGCCATCTCGCCGGGATGCGGCGTCAATACGACATTCGAGCCAATCGCCCAAGTCAGGTTTCCGCCGGCCGGATTGTGAACTGAGGAAACCGCGTTGAGTCCGTCGGCATCTAGGACAAGTGGAATTGACAGCGGCGTACGCGTAAACCGCCGAATCAGTTCGACGAAATCGCCCGCATTCACGCCCAATTGTCCGATTCCCGGGCCGACCGCGACAACGGACGGCGCCGATCGGGCATCGAACCATTCGTTCTCTTCAAGAATCGCAATCGCGTCCGCCGGTCGGATGCATCCGTTGGAATCCTCCGACAGGGGCAGCGACGTTGCACAAGGGCAGAGCGCGGCCACGGCGGGCTGCACGCTGCGGGGGCATCCGATCGTTACTAATCCGGCGCCGCTCCGGAGCGCCGCCAAAGCGACCAACGCCGGAGCGCCGATCATTTCCCGCGATCCGGCGATCACCAGCACTCGGCCAAAATCACCTTTGTGGGAATCCCGGGGTCGCCGTGGAATTCTTGGAAGGGTAACGATTCGCGTTGGCGCGGGCTGCCGCGAGAATTGAACGACCTGCCGGCGCTTTGTTTGTTTCGCCATGGCTATTCGCGCGGTTCGTTCGGATCGATCAACCGGAGATATCGAAAGTCATAGATGCCGGTGTTGTGCCCATCGGCCCAGTCGATCTGAATGGCATATTTCCCCACGAGGCCCGCATTGCGAAACTCGGTCGCCTTCTCGATTCCCGCCGGCAGGATGTTCAATGAAAGCGGCGAGCCTTTCGGTCCGGGAGTCTCTCGCGCGGTCCGACAAGAGGCGCAAGGACAGACTTTTCGGAGAAACACAAGCGAATATGTGCTGGTCCGCCCGTCACCCCAAACGACTGTCAATCCATCGCGACGATCCAGCCGCAGGTCGACCGGTTTGAATTGGCTCGCGGCAAGCGGTTGATTGAGTGCGAGATCGATGAGTTCGTTTTCGGTCATTGAAGGCTCGTTCGAGCTTCGATCAGCGCCTCGGCAATTCTCTGGATGCCCGCTTCGGATTTCGGATCGCAGAGATCAGTCGGATCACACGCTGCGAAGTAAATTTGCCGCTCGAGTCGATTCCGAAGCGGCGTGAGCAGCGATTCGATACGTTCAACATAGTCAATCAGTCGGCCCATGATAGGGCGAATCGAGCAATTAAGAAACACAACGTCGCTGTCGACGATGCCCTGGAACTCGGGCCGCAGTCGGAGTCGAGCGGCGATCTCCGCGCCGACAGGCGATTGAAGAAAGTCGTCAAACGTCTGCCGCCCGGCATGCAACTCCTGATCCATTGAATCAAGCGCCGGAACCCATGCCGAATCCTGCGGACCGACGCGATCGAGCCCGAACAACTCAGCGGCAAACTCCGCGGTGTCATGCATTGCCCGATCGATCGCGTGGGCCGTCTCGTTCTCGGATCGGAATAGCTCTCCGATCGAGGGCGGGGGGCCGAAAATGAAAATTTTGACGTCGTATGGATAAGCATGTCGAAAGCAGGGATGAACATCTGTTTCGGCGATGATGACGGCACGCTGGGGGTCGGCCGCAATCGTGGGGACAAGCTCCGAAAACGATTCGAATACGATATCGGGTCGAACATAGCAATGGAAGTTTTTTTCACGGCCGTCGTCACCGGAGACGACCCGTAGCATGTGGGGCGTGTTATGACGGTGTATGTCGAACCGGACGTGATAGAATCGCTCCGCCGGAAGTGCATTGATGAGCAGTTTGGCCATCGCTGTCTTGCCGCTTCCGGCTGGTCCGCTGAGATGGATAACGGCGGGGGACATAGTCATTCCCGGCGAGAATGCAGCGTGGCAAGGCGTTCCAAACCCATGCCAGGCCGACTGGAACCGCTTCATTCATTAGAACGAAACGGCTGGGCGAATGCCAGCGATCGGTGGAACTGACCGCCTCGCGCAAAGCGGCGAAAGCGGGGCGGGCCTGGCGACGAAGCAAATAGAGACGCTGGAAAGGTCTGTTAAGTGGATAAGAGTCCGGAATTCAGGATCGCCATTCTGGATGTGCGGCAACCGTCGGCATTCGAGAAGGGGCATCGCTCGGGTGCGGTGAACATCGCACTGGAGGAACTAACGGCGCGGATTCACGAACTGCCGTCGCGACATGCCCCGGTCTGCATTTACGACGACGATGCGCGTCGCGCGCGGTGGGCCGTTTCCCGACTGCGGGCGCGCGGACGTGATCAGGTGGTCTGGCGTGCCGGCAGGCACTGGTTGTTGTCCGGACCGATCGAGTGTGGACGCTCGATGGGACGGCTCTGGTCGCCACACAGCCTGCTGCTTCGGGGTCTGGAGGTGGCCGAATCAAGGTGGGGAGGACTCGTCGGTCGTCGCGCGCTGGATATCGCCTGTGGGACTGGACGCGATGCCGTGAGTATGGCGCTCCACGGCATGTCGGTCGAGGCATGGGACATTCTACCGGATGCGCTCGAGCGTTGCCGCGATCTGGCCGATCGGAATGGCGTGCGCCTCACCGCGTGTGTTGGAGATGTCGAATGTGATCTGTCGATTGAAGACGCTGCTTATGACGCAATCGTTTGTTTTAACTTTCTGCACCGGCCGCTGATGGCGTCGATTGCAAGAGGTGTGCGGCCCGGTGGAATCGTAGTTTACGAAACGTTCGTGGAGGAGCAACGCCGGCTGTTCGGCAAGCCTCGAAGTGATCTTCACCTGCTGAAGAACGGCGAGTTGTGTAGGTATTTCCCGGGATGGGAAATTATCCACAAATCGGAGGGACTCGCGGCTCCGAGGCGATTCGTTGCATCATTGATCGCGTTCAGGCCGGTTTGACGTTCGCGGCGCGCCGGCCTGATCGTATCGGTCGCGATTATGAAATCAGATCGCATCCAGTGCTTCAGCGAGGTCCGCGACGATGTCTTCCCAATCCTCGAGTCCGCAGCTTAGGCGAATTCCTCCCGGCACAACGCCGTGCCTCGCCATTTCCGTTGGCGGTAATGCCGAATGTGTCATGTGAAATGGGCATTCGATGAGGGTCTTGATCTGGCCCAGGCTGACAGCCAGGCAGATGGAATACGCATTTCTCGCGACATAGTCGACGAATCTCGCGCCGCGCCGGCCTTCCGGTGTCGCGTCTTTGAGCACAAAATAGAGCATGCTGCCCGGTGAGAATCGGCCTTTGGTGTCGCGCATTTGACGCTTCGCCAATGCGAATTGCGGGAAAGACTCGAGCCCCGGATACAAGACGCGCTCAACTTTAGGATGTTCCGATAGAAACCTGGCGACGTGATGAGCGGTCTTCTGATAGTTGACCATTCGGGCCGCCAATGACGGAAGCCCGTACACCAGCGTCGCCCATGCCGACTTGGGCGACAGGATGCCTCCGAAATCCTTTCGATACAGAAGCAGCCGGCCATGCAGTTCATTCGGAACTACGACCACGCCACCAACGTCCGTGCCGAATCCGCCGATGCCCTTGGTCAGTGAGTGGCACACGATGTCCATTCCGAATTCGATCGGCCGCTGACAGTGAGGCGTGGCGAATGTGTTGTCGACGATGGACCGGATTTTCTGAGATTCGCTTCGGGAACGGTTGCATTCGGCGACGATGTCCCGCACGGCGGTCATGTCAATGATCGTCATGTCGGGATTGATCGGCGTCTCAAAGTAGATAATTCGCGTATTCGGCCGAATCGCGGCGCGTACTGAGTTCAGGTCCGTCATGTCGACAAACGTGACATCCATGCCGTACTGCGGTAGCCAATTCGTAAACAGCGAATAGGTGCATCCGTAGAGAACGTGGTGTGTGACAATGTGATCGCCAGAGCGGAGCAGGCAATGCACAATGCCGCTGATCGCTGCCATGCCCGATGCAAAACAAAGCGCAGTGTCACCCCCCTCTGCTGACGCGAGATTCTCTTCGAGCATGCCTCGTGTCGGTTCGTCGAGGCGGTCGTAGATGAAAATCGGTACCGGGTTCGCGTCTGCGTCCGTTTCGTGAGTGAAATCGGTGAAACCTTTTGCGCCACGCTCGACTGAGTCAAGCCGAAACGTCACAGAGCTCGTGATGGGGGGGACGACATGGTGACTGTATTCCCAATGACGAGAGCGGTCGTGACCGTGAATCATGCGGGTCCGCAGGTGCGCGCGTCGTTCGGGACTCTTCTCATCCTGTTTGTTTTTCACTGGACTGCCTCCGTCAGATCGATTGTGCGTCAGGTCCATCTCCACCTCGTGCCTCCAGGTTCCCTCGGGTGCCGGCGCTCGGCGGCAACGCAGTCATCGCACTCTTGCGACTGCAATTCGATTGCCGATCGTTATCGGCAAGGATTGAACGTCCGCCGATGCCCCCTGGGCTCGTGAGAAGTCGGTGCTTCGAGGCGCGCTCGCCGCTCAAGTGCGAGTTGTCGCGCAGGGTTGCGAGGAAATACACGAATGGACTCCATCCGGCGAGTTCTGCCGGGGCAGCCATAGTGATCCGATCGGTCCCGATAAGTGGATGGAGTTCGCAGTGCCTCCACATTCCTCCAAGTCGATTCGTGAATTGGCATCGAGATTCGGTTCACCCCCGGGCCGGCCCGTTGAAAATCTCATCACACGAATGGCACTCAGTTTGCGACATGCCAGTTCAGTGGACCGCTCTGACATCGGCGGATCTATGAAACGGAGTTCAATCGATGGCGAAAGCGGGTGTAAATACAGAGAGCCCGAGTCTCTCATTCGAACACAGCGTGCAGAGCGATTCGGCAACGTCTGATCGGAACCGAACATTTCGGATTCGGCACTTGCGACTGTTTCGTGCATCTCGGGTGCGCGTCTTGGGCGTCGGTGGGGAACTCAAGTCAACCGTTTGCTCCACGAGGGGTCGGCGGGCCGTGCTCATGGGGCCTGTTGGCGATTTGAAAGTGCCGAGTGTGTACCGGCACTTTACGAGAATCGTCAGTTCGATCATGAAGAACGACAACTATCGACCGGATGTAATCGCACATGACCTGCATCCGCAGTATCTGTCGACCATATTGGCCAAGTCCATCGGATTGCCTTGTGTCGGTGTGCAGCATCATCACGCTCACGCCGTGTCCGTCATGGCTGAGTGGGGCATCGACCGCCGAGTTGTCGCGATTTGCTGTGACGGGGTTGGATACGGAACGGATGGTGCGGCCTGGGGGGGCGAAGTGCTTTCGTGTGACACCGCCAGTTTCGAGCGGCGGGCGCATCTGGAATACTTTCCCCTTGTCGGCGGCAACCTTGCGGCCGTGGAGACATGGCGGCCGGCGGCCGCGCTGGCATGCCAGGCATTCGGCAACAATTGGCGTGTCGATTGCGCCCCGATATTCGCACGCATTCCGCAGTTGACGCTGGAACTTTTCGAGCAGATGCGGACGCGCGCGCTCAATGCGCCGGTGACTTCCAGCATGGGGCGATTGTTCGACGCGGTTGCGTTCCTGCTGGGAATTTGCGACCGCAACACCGGGCTGGCGGATGCGGCCTCCGCGCTCGAAGCAATCGCCGTCGACGGCCGCGCCGAGCCTTATCCCTATGAAACACGATTCGAAAGAGGCGCGATGATCATGTCGCCGGCGCCAATGATTCGTGGAATCGTGCGAGACATCGCCGCTGGGCATTCCGCAGCTGAAATCTCGGCACGATTTCATGAGACCGTGGCGCGAATGCTCTCGGCTACCGCCTTGATGTCCTGCGATGCGTGTGGTTTGACAACGGTTGTCCTCGCCGGCGGCTGTTTCGCTAATCGGAAGCTGCGGTCACGGCTGACCCAGCGACTGGAGGACCGCCATCTTCGCGTGTGCGCTTCGAGACAGCTTCTTTGGGGTGACGAGACATTGGCACTTGGACAGTGCATTGCCGGTGCGGCCGTCAGCGATAGGGTGCAACAATGTGCCTAGCGGTGCCGGGTAAAATCGTCGACTGCGAGGGGGATGAGGCGACGGTGGCGTTTGAGGGCAATCGGCTGCGCGTCAGTCGGGTTCTGACGCCCAAGGCCGGTCCCGGCGACTGGGTACTGGTTCACGCCGGCTTTGCAATTTCGACGATCCCGGAATCTTCGGCAATGGAGACATGGGACTACCTGAAGGCATGTTATTCAGGCAATGAGGTTGAGTTTGTCGAGGCGGTCGAGCAAACCGAGACGGCGAGAAGCGATGAACAATAACGTTGAGAACTTGCGACGGGAGCTGATTCGACTGTGCGACCGGATCGGGCGGCGCGTGCAGTTGATGGAGGTGTGCGGCACGCACACGGTCTCGGCGTTTCGCAGCGGATTGAAGTCGATGCTCCCGGCGAATCTGAAACTGCTGAGCGGTCCGGGCTGTCCTGTCTGCGTGACGGCCCAGCGGCACATCGACGCGGCGCTTGAACTGGCGAGGCGCGAAACGGTCGCGATCGCCACATATGGCGACATGATGCGCGTGCCGGGCCGAAACGGAAGCCTGGAGCGTCTTCGGTCTCTCGGTGCCAGGATTCGCGTCGTCACTTCGGCTCGAGCAGCGCTGGAACTTGCCCGCAACGAGCCGAACTCCGAAGTCGTGTTTCTCGGTGTTGGCTTCGAGACAACGGCGCCCGCGGCCGCGGCGACGGTGCTGGAGGCGGAAGCGGGCGGTATCGAGAATTTCTCGGTCTTGAGCTGTCACAAACTGGTGATTCCGGCGATGCGGGCACTGCTCTCTGCGGGCGATGTGCCGATTGACGGCTTCTTATGTCCAGGGCATGTCAGTGTCATTATCGGATCCGAGGCCTATCGCCCGATCGTGGATGACTTTGGCAAGCCCTGCGTCGTCGCCGGATTCGAGTTCGGGCAGATGCTCGCCGGCCTCGTGCATTTGCTCCGGCAGATTGAATGCGGGACGCCGAAACTTGAGAACGTCTATGACGCAGTCGTCCGACCGGAAGGTAATTCAGTCGCGCTCGGTTTACTCTCGCGGGTGTTTGTTGAAGCGGATACGGTATGGCGTGCTCTCGGTGTCATTCCTGTGAGTGGCCTTGAATTTGCCCCAGCCTATCGACGATTTGATGCGCTTCGTCGATTCGGCATGGCCCTCGGTGAAGATGTCGATCACCCGGTCTGTCGCTGTGGGGAGGTGATTCAGGGGCGAGTCGAACCGAACCGCTGTGCGCTGTTCGGCGGGGGCTGTACGCCGATGACGCCGATCGGACCATGCATGGTGAGCGGTGAGGGTGCATGTTCAGCCTGGTTCAAGTACGGCCCGAAACCAGGACGGAGCGCGGAGCCGTCGGACGCGAAAATGGAGGGCGTGACATGAACGGATTCACAGCCGTCTCGAATAACATGGAGCGGATCGTTCTGGCGCATGGCGGGGGCGGCGAGATGACCGCGCGCCTCGTTCGGGAGCGAATCGCGCCGATGCTCAGTAATCCGATTCTGGATCGCTTTGAGGACAGCGCGATTGTGCCGTGGCGGGGCGGTGACGTGATCTTCACGACGGATTCGTTCGTGGTGTCGCCGCTGGAGTTTCCGGGTGGCGACATCGGACGCATCGCGGTGGCGGGAACGGTCAACGATCTGGCCGTCATGGGCGCTCGACCCATCGCGCTAAGCCTGGGAATGATCATCGAAGAAGGACTGCCGATCGCCGTGTTGGATCGAATCATCGCGTCGATCGCAGCGACTGCGGCGGAAGCGGGAGTTCGAATCGTGACGGGCGATACGAAGGTTCTCGAACGGCGGTCCGGCGATGGAATGTATATCAACACCTCCGGCCTCGGAGAATTGACGCCGGAGCGGCCGAAACTGGCGGCGGATCAGGTCTGCCCGGGCGACGCGGTGATCGTGAACGGTCCGATTGCCGAGCACGGACTGGCGATCATGTCGCTTCGCGCCGGCATGGAATTCGATTCACACATGCGAAGCGATGCCGCGCCCCTGAATCGATTGATCGGGCGTGTATTGGAATGTGGTGCGACGGTCCGATTCATGCGCGACGCCACGCGCGGTGGACTTGCCGGAGTCCTGGCCGATGTGAGTGAGGCATCCGGCGCAAGCATTATCGTGGACGAATCGGATATTCCGATTACGCCGACGGCGCAGCGCGCGGCGGATCTGCTTGGGCTGGATCCTCTGACAATCGCGAATGAGGGAAAAGTCGTCTGCTTTGTCCCAATGGAGGAAGCGGCGCTTGTGGTCTCAGCGATGAGAATGTGGCCTGAAGGAAGACACGCCGCGGTCATTGGACGCGTAACGGATGAACATCCTGCACTCGTGGAGTTAATTACACGCTCTGGCGGACGACGTATCGTTCAGCGGCCGTATGGCGAGGAGTTGCCCCGAATCTGTTGATCGCAGTTGCGCGATGTGAGGGCACGGCCTGATCTCTGGAGGACCTACACGATGAAGACACGCGCGATCGTCCTGCTGATCGATCATGATCAAGGCGTTCATCAGATGATGCGGGCGGCACTATCATCAGAGCACATTCTGGTTGAAGCGGTCGAGTCCGTATCGCAGGGGCGTAAGATTCTGCGAGAACTGGTCCCGAATATGCTGATATTGGAGATCGGTACCGGCGGCGCCACAGAGGGTCTGCATCTGCTATACGATCTTCGGCGCGACGAGATCTTCCGGAAAATGCCGGTTATTGTCTCCACGGACGTACACGTCAAGACCGACATCGACTTGGCACGGGAGTTAGGGACCGATTATCTGCCCGCCCAGCAATTCATTGCAAAGCCGATCGAACCGGCACATCTGCGACAGATTGTCCTGCAAACACTGGAATCGAACTCGTTTGGCGGCCGCTGGATGCGTTCGGTGGAGTGATTCAGGGTCCGGTTCTTGGCACCGCAACCGCGTAGTATTACGCACTCCGCCGTTTATTGCGCAGAAGCCAAAGTCACGCGGACGTAACGACTGCGCGGTTCATCGGTCGGGCGCCCTCATCCGTTAATGAGCCTGGCCAACTGGTGCGCCGCTTGCACGAGTTTAGAAGTGACGCCCACGTCGTGAGTTTTCGGCGATGGGTCCGATGAGGGTCGAACGATGTTGGATCGAATCATCACTCATGCGGAGGTGCTCAGGATCGTCGCCGATCTGGCCCCTGAACATCGAATCGTCGGGCCGGTTCTGCGTGGTGGTCAGTACTTCTATGAGATACTGACCGACTTATCCGGGCTCGACTTGACGTTCTCCTACTGCGTCTATGGCCCGCGAGCGTTTCTGTTTCCGCCGACAGAGACGCTGTTTCAGTTCAGCAGGCAGAATGGTCGATTCGAGTCCACTCTTTCGATTGAGCGGGTTCCGACGGCCTTTGTGGGGGTGCATCCCTGCGATATTAATGCGATTCGCCTGTTGGACCGCGTCTTTTCGAAGGATCATCGCGATGAGCATTACTTGTCCCGCCGGGAGTGTGCGTTCATTATCGGCGTCGATTGCGCAAAGGAATGCACGGTGGGTGTGTTCTGCGCGGACATGCACGGCAATGTCGCGAAAGACGGCTTTGATCTGATGCTCTTTCCGCTGGAGCAGGGCAGCGGGCCGAATGACATGCGGTACGGCTTGGTCTTCGGTTCCAAGCGTGGGGAGGTGCGGCTTCAGAAGGGATCGATCGGCGCGATACCCAAGGCTGCCGACGAGCGCGCGATGGAGGAGTACCAGCGTCGCAAAGAAGCGGCTTTTCCGCACCGGCTCAAGACCCGTCTGGAAGAACTGCCGTCGCTGCTGAATCGCTCTTACGACTCACTGCTATGGGAGGCGACGGCGCGGAGGTGCTACTCCTGCGGGAGTTGCAATATGGCGTGCCCGACCTGCTACTGCTTCAACATCTTCGATGAAACCGACATGACCCTGACGCGCGGCGAACGCAAGCGAGAATGGGACGGCTGCCAACTGGAGAAGTTTGCGGAGGTTGCCGGACCACACAATTTTCGTCCCAAGGCTGCGTCCCGGCTGCGACATCGAATTTTTCGAAAAGCCAAGTGGGTGAAGGACCAGTCGGGGATTGCAGGGTGTGTTGGCTGTGCGCGCTGCGACCGGGCATGCACCGCGAAGATTAATTCGGTGGAGATCTACAACCAGCTCGCGGAGGAAATCTAATATGTCTGCGACTATCTCTGCCGGCGCGATTCAGGAACCCGGCCTCTATGTCCCCGAGCCCGGCATGATCACTAAAATTCGTCGGCTGACCGAATATGAGCGGCTGTTTGATATCGAAATGCCCGGGGGCCGGCCGCTGGGTCATGCGCCGGGGCAGTTCGTTCAGGTCTCCGTCTTCGGTTTTGGAGAGTGTCCCATCTCGATCTGCTCCTCACCGACGCGGCCGCAGGTCTTTCAGATGTGCATCCGACGGGTGGGCATGGTGACGGAGGCGATCCATCGAATGAGCGTCGGCGATGTGCTTGGCATTCGCGGGCCGCTGGGACACGGATTCAACGTGGACGAACTGCACGGTAAGGACATCCTCATTGTCGCAGGCGGCCTGGGCCTGGCGCCGGTGCGATCACTGATCCAGTACGTCCTCGATGAGCGCGATCGTTTCGGAGAATTCTATGTGCTCTACGGCGCGCGACAGCCGGCCGATCTGCTTTTTGCAGATGATCTGACACATTGGCGGCTCGATCCGCGATTGCACTTCGAAGTGACCGTTGACCGTCCTGATGAACAATGGCGCGGAAAGACGGGCGTCGTGACGACGCTGTTCCGTGGTCTGCCCCGGCTCGATCCGTCGACCACGAAGGCGGTCATCGTGGGGCCGCCGGTCATGTTCAAGTTTGTTGTGCTGGAAGTCCTCGCCCGCGGCATTCCGCAATCGAGCATTTACTGTTCGCTGGAGCGCCGCATGAAGTGCGGAATCGGAAAGTGTGGAAACTGTCAGGCGAATGATGTGTATGTGTGCCTCGATGGTCCGGTGTTCAAATATGGACGACTCAAGGCCATGCGCGAAGCGGTGGAATGATAATTAATTCGGCGGCGCGGACGGCAGCGTCCACCGTCAAGCCGATCGGCAACCGGGAATCAATCGATGAAGCCTAAAATCGCCATCTTCAGTCTAACGAGCTGCGAAGGCTGTTCGCTCGCGATTCTGGAACTCGAGGATCACCTTCTTGATATCCTCGGCGCCGTCGAGATCGTGAATTTCCGCGAAGGAATGACCGATCGCGACTGGGACATCGACATCGCCTTTGTTGATGGGGCAGTCTCAACGCCGCAGGACGCCAAGGAGATTCAGCACATTCGTGAGAAAAGCAGGGTGCTCGTCGCGATCGGGGCCTGTGCATGCCTGGGTGGCGTCAATACTCTGAAGAATTACCAGTCAGAAAGCGATTATCGGCGATGCGTCTACGGCGACATGGCGAATTACTTTCCGACCACAAGAGCCAAGCCGTTGTCAGCGATCGTGAAAGTCGATTACGAGTTGCCCGGTTGTCCAATGGTCAAGGAGGAGTTCCTTGAATTCGTTAAGTGCATGCTGATGGGAAAAGTGTTTCGCTTGCCCGATTCTCCGGTATGCGTCGAGTGCAAGAAGCGAGGAAACCCTTGCCTCTACGATCAGGGAATCTTCTGTCTGGGGCCGGTCACGCGGGGCGGGTGTTCTGCAATCTGCCCCACTTTCGGCTCGAAGTGCGAAGGGTGTCGCGGTTTGATCAGCAGGGAGGGGCTCGCAGCCGCGGGAGTGAACATACGCGAGACCTACAACGCTTCCGTCAAGGATGTGATGGACGATCTTCGTCTGTACGGCGCTTATCAGGAAGGCGATCTGCCATGAGAAACGTCACCATCGATGTGAAGCATGTCACCCGCGTGGAGGGGCACGGCAACATTGCGATCAATGTGTCGAACGGCGAGATTACCCGGCTCGAACTGGCCATCGTCGAGAGTCCGCGGTTCTTTGAGTCCTTCCTGCGCGGGCGGCAATGGTACGAAGCCCCGCACATCACTTGCCGAATCTGCGGCATCTGTTCAGTTGGTCACACAACGGCCAGCGTTCATGCGATGGAGATGGCCTGCGGCATCAAGGTATCCGAGCAGGCCGACATGCTGCGCAAGCTTGCACTGTATGGTGAGGAACTGCAAAGCCATTTTCTCCACCTGTATTTTCTTGCAGTGCCCGACTTTCTCGGCGTCGGCTCGGTGGTGCCGCTTGCAACGACCCATCCGGATGTGGTGAAGCGGGCTCTGCGCATGAAGAAGCTGGCCAACGATCTGTGCGGTGTGATCGGAGGTCGGCACATTCACCCGATCGCGCTGCAGGTCGGCGGGGTTTCGCACGTGCCCAGGCCGGAGGAACTTCGCGATATCAAATCGCGCCTGGAGGATTCGCGATCCGACATGCGTGAAATGGTTGATTTGTTCAAGTCCCTTTCGGTGCCGCAGTTCAATCGCGACACGGAATATGTTTCGCTCAGAGTCGTCGGAAACGGTGAGTATGCCTTCTACGAGGGGGACATCGTGTCGACGCTGGACCCCAACCCGACCCCGGTCTCGGCCTATCGCGATCGAGTCATCGAACACGTGGTTCCGCATTCGGCGGCAAAACACTGTCGATCACCAAACGCTGAAACGTATGCGGTCGGGGCGCTGGCACGCTTCAACAACAACCATGATCAGCTTCACCCCGTCGCGGCGGCGATCGCCAGGGAACTGGGACTGGAACCGATTTGCACCAACCCCTACCACAACAACACCGCGCAACTCGTGGAGTCCGTCCATTGCATCGAATCGGCCATCGAGTTGATCGATCGCCTCTTGACCACAGGCCTTAGGCCGGAAACGCTCGTCAAACCAACCCGATTCGGACTGGGCGCCGGCGCGAGCGAGGTGCCGCGCGGTGTTCTGTTTCATGAGTATGGCGTCGATTCATCCGGCCGCATCGAGAGCTCGAATCTGGTGATCCCGACGGGACAGAATCTCGCCAATATCGAGGCCGACATGCGGGCGCTCGTGCCGCAATTGCTGGATCGCGACCTCGGTCGCGAGGAAATCACGCTGCAACTCGAGATGCTCGTGCGTGCGTACGATCCGTGCATTTCGTGCGCGACACATCTACTCGATGTCGAATGGGTGGACGAATGACGGCGGAGACCCGGAAATCCGTGACAATCATCGGCTGTGGGCGATGGTTTCGAGGTGACGATCAGGTTGGATTGATCACCGCGGAGCGAGTGGCCGCCCGGCGGATTCCGGATGTTGTAGTTCGGACAACCGAATCGCCGGGCACCGATATTGCCGCTGAGTTGGAGCAGACGGACTTACTGATTGTCATTGACTCGGCGCGGAGCGACGAAACACACCCGCCCGGGACATGGCAGTGCATCGACTATCTGGCCGCGCCCGAGCGCGTCCGTGCACGGTGCGCGACGTCGACGCACTCGCTCAGCGTGGATGTCGGGTTGAAATTCGTGGTCAATGCACCAAGACGCGCCGACGCGGTCTGGGTTTATGCGATTGCCGTGGGCGATGTCCGGCATGCTGAATCGCTGACTTCGGAAGTGGATCAGGCTTCCCATGAGGTTGCAAGCGCCATCGTGGAAGCAGTGCGGGCACTGAGCGGTAGACCCATCGCAACGGAGGCTTGAGCGATGCATGAGTTTGCGGTCGCGAGAATGATCGTCGAGCAGGTGCAGAAGGCGGCAGAAGAGGTCGGCGCCAGTCGGGTAACCTCCGTACTGGTTCGAGTCGGTGTGTTGCGGCAGATAGAAGCCTCCCTTCTTGCAGAGGCCTTCACGCTCTGCGCCGAAGGGACCTGTTGTTCCGCCTCGAATCTGGAAGTTGAAATCTCGCATGTTCATACGAAGTGTAAATCGTGTGATTCGTCTTTCGAAGTGCTAGAATGGGTCTGGAGCTGCCCTCGCTGCGGAGCGGAAGGGGTGTACGGCGTCGGCGGAGACGAGTTGCAGATTGTCTCAATTGACGCGGAGATACCAGATGAAGTTCAGTGTGCTGCGAAATGTGTTTGAGAAAAATGAAAATGCGGCGAAAGAAAATCGCGCGCTGTTCGACGCAAATAACGTGTGCTGCGTCAACTTGCTCGGCGGAGCCGGCTCAGGAAAAACGTCGGTCCTCGAAAGCTTGATTCCGATCCTCACGGATTCGAAGCGAATCGCCGTGCTGGAGGGCGATCTGGCGACCACTCGCGATGCCGAACGCATTGCAGCACTCGGCGTGCCGGTGGTCCAGCTTCTCACCGAAGGCGGTTGTCACCTTAACGCCACACTGGTCAGCCACGCGCTAAAGGAACTTCCACTCGCCGAGATTGATCTACTCATCATCGAAAACGTCGGCAATCCGATTTGCCCGGCGAATTTCGACCTCGGAGAGCATTTCCGTGTTGCCGTGCTCAGTGTGACCGAGGGGGATGACAAGCCTTCGAAGTATCCGCTTCTCTTCAAGGATGTTGCGATAGTGGCGGTCACCAAGTGCGACCTGCTGCCGTTTGTCCGGTTCAATCTGGCGGTCGTTCGCGAAGATATCGACCGAATCAATCCATCGGTTCCCATCATCGGAACAGCCGTCCCTCAAAATGACGAGCCGGACGGATTTCTCCGCCTTGCGGAGATCATCCTGTCAAGAATTTCAGGTTCCGCGGCGACGCTCCTTCCGCTGCCGCAATCCGATCGGGATTCGCGAATCATCGAGCGCACGGCGCAGCCCTGAGCGGCCGTCATCTCCGTTCTGGATTCAATCGTCAGTTTCCGATCAGCGCTGCGGCAAAAAGCGCGATGTCGACGCCGTTGACCAACAGGTCTTCGTTCATGTCCGCCGCTGCGATATTACAGCATGGGAACTGCGCGTTGTAGGCGTTGGCATTCAGAACGGCAGTCACAAAAGGTTCGATGTCGTTCAAATCAATCGTCTCGGAGCAGTTCATGTCGCCGGGCGCCGGAACAGTCGGCCCCAGAGAGCCGTTGGCTTTGACATTTTGAATGAAGATATCCCGCGCATCAAAGCGGGAATCGCCCCAAGTGAGCAGCAGATCGCAACCGTTCTGCGCCGCGTCGAGCCGGGATTTGCCGCTTTCGACTGAGCAGGCCTCGATCGCGGTCCCCGCCCAGAGCGGGCTGCCGTCGGAATCCAGGCGTGCCGCGATAACGACACCTGTCGTCACGCTGCGTGCATCAAAGGCGGAAGCAATCGCGCCCCCCGCATAGGACACGACGCGCGCAAAGGAGCTCTGATTTGTGCTCATCGGCAACAGTTCCACTCCACCGTCACCCCAGAGGCGCGTGCCGGTCTCGTCAAACTTTTGCGCAGACAACCCCCACATCGATTGCGTTGTGTTCGATTGGGTCCAGACGGCCACCGTCTCGCCAGTCGTCCGATCGTAGTCCGCCCATGCCGAGATTCGATACACGCCGGCCGTGGTGTTGACCACGCTGCCCGGGGCCGGGAATAGAGAATTCCCGTCGGCGTCGAGATGCTGGACATACGCGTTTCGTGATCCGCCGGTTTCATACCACGAAGTCACCGTGCCCCCGCTTCCGTCGGCCACCATCGTCGGGAAGTTTGCGGTTTGCAGCGATGTTGTATTGAATACAATCACAGGCGAACCGGAGTTCCAGCTGGGCGAACCGTCGCTGGCAAGTTTCTGAGCGTAGAGGTGTTTGTTGCTTGTCACGCAGTTTGTTCCGCTGCATCGAACCCACAGCAGGATCACGCTGCCGTCGCTTCCGTCGCAGATGTCACTCAGGTTGAACGGCCGGCTCGCTTCCGACAGGGAAACCGGGGGTGACCATTGCTCGACACCTCCGGAATTCAGACGCTGGACGACTACCGAGGCCGGGCTGGTCGCGCCCGTCCAGCCGATGGCATAGGTTCCGTCGCTGAGCACCACGCACTTCGGAGCGTTGCCGTTTGCGCTGGAGGTAAGTGTTACGCCGTTCGCACCCCAGAGTAGCGTGCCGTCCGATGACACAAGATTGGCTCCGATTTGGGTTCCTCCGAATCGGTCATCGCGATACGTAATGAGGGCGTTGCCGTCCGCATCGACCGCCAACCCGTAATCCTGCGTGCTGGAAAAATTTCGATCAGCAATCAGAATGCCATTGTGTTGCCACTGCTCCACGCCATTTTTGTCAATACGCTGCAGGTAGACGTCGTATCCACCGGAACGATTGTCAAACCAGCTGATATAGGCGCCGCCATCAGCCGTCGAACGGATCTTTGATTGAGTCTGTTCCCCGGGTGAATCTGCAATCGCCAGGTTCACCGATGGATCCGCGGACCATTGTGCAAGACACGGAGCCGCGGAAAGTAACAGAGCGACGAGGCCAAGTGCCATGCCCCCGCGCGAATGTCCGGCGGCGGTAGGCGGGACGCTGCGTCGTGTGCAGTTGTGTGGCCACAGTTGGTTTGCAGCGGAAAACGAGCGCGCGAGAAATGCACTGTTCAATTGTATTCTCCAGGGTTGAACGGAGGCTCGCCGTTCAAGCATATAGCATACGGAAACAGAACCCCTCGACACAAGACACCCCATTGTTTGAGGGAGAGGGGAATTCTCCCTTATCCGTGCGCAAATTTCGGCGCCCGCTGGTCGGGTCGATCGATCCGCAATGGCGGCCGCGGGGAAGCAGACGGGGATCGAGTGGCCGCAAGGAGGCTTCCGACGCCCGTGGAGCTTCGGAGTCCGTTCCGGAGAATGAGTTCAGTGAATGTGTTCGCGATCATCTGGAGACGGGTCATTGGTGCGGACTTTCGTCCCGCCGCGAATCCACTTGGGAAAATCCTCATGCTCCGTATTGACCGGCTCGACATGAATTGCCGTTCGGGCTGCCGGCCATTTTCGGGAAATGGCATCTTCAATTTCATGGCTTAGTTCGTGAGAGTCGCTGACAGTGGTGTCGGGAAGAACGACAAGGTGCATCTCGATATGCCGCTCGACGCCGGCTCGCCTCGTGCGAAGCCCGTGAATCTCGACGAAGCGAGATTCGAACTCTTTCAAGACGTCGGCAAGTTCGTTAATTTCGGAGTCCGGCAGCGCTTCATCCATAAATTGCTTGAAAACCTCGCGAAAAATCTGCAGCGCGATTAATGCCAGGCAAACCGCCACAGCCACGGCGAGGATGGAATCCACAATCGGCTTACGACCCCAGGCTCCAAACAGCAGGCCCACGGCAAGGCCTCCGGTGATGTAGATGTGGGTCCGAAGATGCAGTGATTCGGCCAGTACGGCCGGCGACCGCGTCTCACGAGCGACGCGCATCAGATAAATGGACAAGCCGTAATAGAAAATCGAGGTGGCCGCCATCACGCCGGCGACGTAATAGGGAATCTCAGGTGGCGCCTCCCCGCGAATCAGACGCCCCACGGAATCGTACGCAATCGCAACTCCGGCCATGATTACGAAGGAGCCTTCGATAGCCGCGCCGAGCGCTTCGAATTTGCCATGCCCGTATGGGTGGGTTCGGTCCGCAGGGCGTGCCGCGAGGATGACCGCGATCAGCACAATGACCGAGTCGAGACCATCAAGAAATGTGTGGATGCCCTCCGCGACAAGCGACTTCAGGCCCAGCAACCAACCCATGCTGAATTCCACGACGCAAACCAGAAGGCTGGCGGCAATGCAGACCTTCACGGCCCGCAATCGGCGGTTTGTCTCCAACTGTTCGGCTGATTGATTCATGAAAAAGCTTGTTACAACCGGTCTGCCTGGGGCTGCTGTTGCAAAAGTGTCGGACTCCGTCGCTCGCGAGAACAGTCGGCATTATACTTTTGAATCCGGCGGTGACGGCATGTGAATGGACATGCCCTCTCCGTCGCCGCTAGAACATGGCTGAGCCGATCGCGACCGTCGTCATTCCAAATTATAACGGCATGCGGTTTCTGCCGCGCCTTATCGATTCTCTCAATTCACAGTCCGAATCCCGGTTCAAAGTTACCATAGTTGACGATGGCTCTAGCGATGAGAGCGTGGAGTATCTCCGTCAAACGCATGGCCGGATCCATCTGATTGTAAATGAACGCAATCTGGGGTTTACCGGGTCGTGTAATGCTGGAATGCGCGCGGCCCGCTCTCCCTTCGTGGTCTTGCTCAATAATGACACACACGTCGATTCAGACTGGATGGCGCAAGGACTGCAAGCCTTTGATTCGGCGGATGTCGCGTCGGTTGCTTCGCTCGTCGTGATGGCGGATCCGCCGCATCTGATCGACACTGCCGGCGATGTCTATTCAGTTGCAGGCGGGGCGGTGAAGCGAAACCATCTCATGCCGCGCGAGACGGCCGGTGGCTTGAGTCGCGATTGCTTCTCGGCCAGTGGTGCATCGGCGTTTTTTCGACGCGACTGCGTCGAGCGCGTCGGCCTCCTTGATGAAGCGTTTGAAAGTTATTATGAGGATGTCGATCTCGGCTTTCGTCTCGCCCATGCGGGATATCGATGCCGATTCGCGCCGCGCTCCATTTGCTATCACCATTTGAGTTCTTCGTACAGCCCGACCGGTTGGCGATATCATTTCAACAGCGCACGCAATGCCGAAATCGTCTGGCAGGCGGATTTGCCTCAGACGCTTCAGCATCGACACCGCCACGCCCGGCGGCTCTTTCTCATGCTGCAGGGCGCAAACAAGCTGCGACAGGGATGCTTTCGAGCATGGTATGCGGGACGACGGGCGGCCAAATCGTCGTCCTCATGGATCGCAGCCAAGCGGCTTCAGAGCAATGCCGATGACCCGGCACGAATTGCCTTGATCGAGTCGCGGCTCACCAAAAATTGGTGGGGGCTCCATGTCTTTTCGCGTTTCACTAAGAATGCGCTGGTCGGGGGCACGACGGAATGATCAGCGTGCTCACCGTCAACTATTGCTCCGCACAGGAGTTGCGCGGTCTGGCGGCATCGCTGCGACGACACGCCGGCGGATTGCCGATTGAACTCATTGTCACGAACAACTCACCGGAACAGCCCGTCGAGCCCGCGGGCGACCTGAGAAGCGATCAGCAACTGACGGTTGAGATTCTGGAATCCGAGAACGTTGGCTTTGGTTCCGGAATCAACCTGGCGTACCGTAAATCGCGAGGCGATATCATTTTCATCGCGAATCCCGATGTCCGAGTCGCCGAAAACACGCTGACACGCGCCGAGTCTTTTCTTCGCACGAATGACGATGTCGGCGTGTTGATGCCGCGGCTTCGATATCCTGATGGCGAAATTCAGCCTTCGATCCGCAGGTTCTACACCTGGCCGGTCGTGCTGTATGCACGCTCGCCGTTACGCGGCATCGGCCCGCCGCCGCGATTCTTTCGCGAGTATCTGATGGAATTCGCCGACCGCGATCGACAGCAGGATGTTGATTGGGGCCTGGGTGCCGCCATGTTTCTGCGGCGAGCGGAGATTGAGCGACTGACCGCGAATTCAAACGCGCCCGGCCGCGGTCCATTTGATGAGCGATTCTTCCTGTACTTCGAGGATGTCGATTTATGTTGCCGAGTATGGCAAAAAGGTCGGCGAGTTGTCTATCTGCCCGAGATCGAGTGCGTTCACGATCATCGGCGCTCCAGCCGGCGACCGCTCTCCAGAGCCGGTTGGCATCACTTCAAGAGTCTGATTCAGTTCGTCGCGAAGTACCACGGGCTGCCAAATTGCCGGCGCTGAACCAAACCAGCCACATCCGGCCAGTGCCCGATCGAAGTGGTCCATCAGCTTGCAACCGCTGAGGCCTGCTCGAGATGGGACACAAGCTGCTTGCAGATCAGACTGAACACCTTGCTGTTCAGCACGTCGACGCCCAGAAGCTGGGCCATGCGTTCAATCTCCTCCTCAATGCCGTCGAGCGCGCGAATGAGCACCGCCACATCAAGGTCCACGCGATCCATCGCTGTTTTGCAGGATTCGACGGCCGAAGTGGAGTTGCTCGCCTGCGACAGTACCTTGGCGATGGTACTCGACCCGTTGATGATTCGAGCGAGAACAGCGCCCGTGCAGTCGGCCGGGATGTCGGCCGGTGAGGCATGATGATACTTGACCGCCTGCACAAGCGTCTGCGGCAGGTTCCATTGTTCGAGCACCATCGCGGTGACTTCGCCGTGCGTCACCCCCATTAGATTGTACTCGCCCTGTATCCAGTCCTCGGATTCATGCGGCTGATACTTCGCCGCGATGGGTCCGTACTGCTTCGGAAGAGAACGTGCCAAAACAATGACACCCACGTCCGCGAGCAGGCCGCCCATGAACGCCTCATCGCGGAATTGTGGCGCCAGCGCGTCGGCAAACTTGGCCGTGAGGATTGCCGTCGTCAGGGACAGCCGCCAGTAATAATTGATATCGATCTTGTCCGAGGGGATTTCCTCGGTCTTCTGAACGAGATATCGCACCAGCACCAGTTCTCGGATGCGCTTCACGCCGAGCAGCGAGATCGCCTGCTTCAGCGAGCTGACTTGGCGCGTCACGCCAAACAGCGGCGAATTCGCCAGACGCAGCACGCTGGCCGCGATTCCGGGATCCGTCGTAAGCAGATCCACCAGCTTGTTGTAGTCGCAGTTCGGGTCCTGCGTCATCTCGTAGCAGCGCGTCGCGATAATCGGAATCGACGGCAACGAGGCCGATCGCTTGATCGATTCAAGAGTCTCCGAGTGCATCATGGCTGTTCGCTCCAGGACGCCGTCACGGTTTCGACGGCCACATCTGTTATCGTCGAACGATGGGCAGCGCTTTACGTCCATTTTCGGGCCTGCGACGTCGCCGCTCGAGGCGAGAATCGTCGAATCGCTCGATGTGAACCGCGGTCACGTGTCTGCGGGTAAAAACGCATGAGGCCGCCCTCCAGCGGCCTCGACGCGTTCTGCATGCATGATGTGCCGACTGACCGATGCCCTGGATTGCGGTGGGGACCGTTCCAGCTTCGTACTTCGGTCGGCGTCGTACTCCGTACGAGCTTCCGCGAGTGTGCGGGCCGCTCCGCGGCGAACCAGATATCGACGCGCGGCATCGAAGAGTTCAGCTCAATCCGGACCATTCAATAAAATCGCGGAAAAAATTCCCATTATCCGAAAGCGCTCCGCTCCGCTGTCACTCCCGATGCCACCGACTGTCGGCTCCAAGCCGCTCATTCGGACGAAAATCGGCCTTGTAGGCCATTCGCTGACACTCCGCGACATGGTATCCGCCGTACCAGTACGGCAGCCCGCGCCGGCGGCATTCTTCAATCTCCATGATCACCGAAAACACGCCAAGGCTGCGGCGGGAATGGTTCGGATCGAAGTAGAAGTAAACGGAAGACAGGCAGGAAGGGGTGACATCAAGAATGCCGACACCGACCAGGTCGCCATCGATATGGTAAGTCATTTCAATCGTGTCGATGGGGGACCGGTAGAGAAATCGCTCGAACGACTCACGATCATCGCTCATCGTTCCATCGTGCTGTTCCGCGAGGTACGAGCGGTACATGTCCCACTTCTCGTCTGATGCCTGAGGCCGCGTGATCGAAATCCGAACGTCACGATTCTTGCGGACCGATCGGCGCTGCGATCGGGTGGCCTTGAAGTCATTCACCGGCACCCGAATCGGCACGCACTCGACGCACCCGTCGCAGCGCGGTCGATAGGCGACGTCGCCGCTTCGACGAAACCCGAGGTCCATCAGATTCTGGTAAACACTCGAACCGAGTCCATCGAGGTACACAAACTCGTTGGTCGCAGCGCGGCCAGGAAGGTAAGCGCACGGCTGAGCCTCTCCCACGTAAAGGTGCAGGCGAATCCCGTGCGTCGCGTCCGCCGAGTCATTCGAGTCGTTGTATGGCTTGTCCATGGGCGATGGGAATTCTCGTCGGATGGCATTCGAGGAATCAATCCCAGCATGGGAGCCGGATCGGGATTTTCGTCCAAGTTCTTCGACACAGTACCATTCTGTCGATATTGTTGATAAACGGAGTCCGGATTATTCTGCCTGCTCCTCGCCGTGCGAATCCGCCGCAGGTTAACGTCGATCGTCTCGGAAGATTCGGTCCAGCGGCAGCAATCCGACCGGAATCAAAGCGGTGAACGAAATTTCGTGCAAATCCATTTTCTAATGGCATGCGAGTAACTATCATGTAGAGGTGCGGGCAATCTGGAGGAGTCTGTGAAACCTGTTGTCTCTCCGAAAGATCTGGCTTATGCCATTGGCGTGAGCGAGTCTTCGATCAAACGGTGGGTTGATGATGGACTCATCGTCGCCACAAAAACCAGCGGGGGACATCGGCGAATCGCGATCGACGAGGTTCTGCGTTTCATTCGTCAAAGCCAGACCCCGATTGTTCATCCCGACGTTCTGGGATTGCCCCCCGAAGCCAGCAGCTCGGCCCAGGATGTGCCAGTCGAAAAAACCGACGAAAACCTCTTACAGGCCCTGCTGACCGGCGACGCGCCGCGCGCTCGAGGGCTGCTGCTTTCGCTTTATCTGCGCGGTCACTCCGTCGCATCAATCTGTGACGGGCCGCTGTCCGCCGCCATGTCGAAGATCGGTGAGTTGTGGAAGCATCGAAACGGAGACGGGATCTTCCTGGAGCATCGTGCTTCGGATATTTGCATTCAGGCACTCTCAAGAATCCGATCGATGTTCGAGCCGCCGGCTGACGGTGCCGTAGCGATTGGCGGCGCACCGCCAGGCGATTCCCATCTGCTCTCATCACTGGCAACATCGGTCGTACTCGCGTCAGATGGTTTTCGAGCGATAAACCTGGGTCCCGATACGCCCATCCATTCCTTTCTGACGGCCGTTGAGACCCACAAACCGACATTTGTCTGGGTCAGCATCAGTATCGCGCAGAATCCGAGGACGCTCAGTTCGCAAATGGCTCAACTGGCAAGTGAACTGCAATCGTTGGGCGTGCATCTGGCATTGGGGGGCGTTGCGGCCGGTGAGGTTAAGATATCGCCGGATCGAGGTGTCTTTGTCGGCCGATCCATGATGGAACTCGTTGCATTCGCGACCGGACTGAACCTCTCAGGTGGCATTCACTGAGGGACAGAATGCCGACGTTTCATTAGCGTCCGATGTCGAGTCTGGAATGGACAATTCGCGTCGAGCGAAGTCCGCTGGAGGAAAGGGATGAAGCTCCTTGCAGGTCCGTCTATCGCGATCGCGTGCTGCTTCACGGGCGGCGGCTGCATTGCTTTGACGCCGTATGCAACCATCCTTGAAACCGTACCGCGCCACGAGTTTGTGAAGGTCGGTGAGCAGTGGGTCCATTTCGAACGCAAGGGCAGCGGCGATTCACTGATTCTTATCCACGGCTTCGCGGGTTCCACCTTCTCATACCGGCAGGTCATGGACGGGCTCGCAAAATCCTTCGATGTGATCGCCGTCGACTTGAACGGCTTCGGATACACCGAGAGACCATTCGGTGCGGAACCCTACTCGCCGCGGGGCCAGGTCGCGCTGGTCACCGGACTGATGGATCGCCTCGGCGTTCGCGAAGCGCACGTTCTAGGGCACTCGTATGGCGCGGGCATTGCGATGCTGTTGGCGGTGCAGGAGCGCAATCGTGTGACGTCCGTCATTGCGGTCGATGGCGCCGGGCCGCGCACGGGCGGTTCATCAGGTATTCCGAGAGAACTGCTGCCGCTGGCATCCGCGCTGATTCAGACATTCGTAGTCAGCGAGGACACAGTCCGGCGGGGACTGACTTCCAGTGTCTATCGACCTCAGGTCGTCACGGATGAGTTCGTTTCGGCATACTATTCGCGGATTCGCATCGAGGGTCTGGGCCGAGCGATCGAGGGACTTCTCGGAGGTTCCGCCGGCGATCCACTTGATTTTGCCTATCGCGATGTGAGGCAGCCCGCCTTGATCATCTGGGGTGAGCACGACAACATCATCCCGATTTCCGTCGGTGAGAATCTTCACAAGCAACTGACTGGATCTCAGTTCGTGCGCTTCGATCAGTCGGGTCATCTGCCGATGGATGAAGAACCGCAGAAATTCGTCAGCACGGTCACCGGGTTTCTGAATCGGTAATGCCTCACTTCTCAACGTCGCCCTCCACGTCAAGGCGGCCGAGTGCATCGACGCCTGATCGGCTCATGGGCGGCGGCGCGGCGTCCCGACGATGCCGATAAGCATCGGAATTGATACCCGTGCGCTTCTCGTCAACAATAGGCCGGATTGCGTTTCAAGGAGCTCCGAATGGGTTCGACGATAAAGGGCATTGTTCTGGCGGGCGGCACCGGATCGCGGTTGTGGCCGTTGACCAAGGTCACGAACAAACATCTGCTGCCGGTCGGTCGAATGCCGATGATCTACTACCCAATTGAACAGCTTCGGGGCGCGGGCATCGAGGAAATCCTGATCGTGACAGGCGTTGAACACATGGGAGATGTGGTCGGTCTGTTGGGTTCGGGCAGGGAATTCGGCGTTCGGTTTACCTACAAGGTCCAGGATGAGGCGGGTGGAATCGCTCAGGCGCTCGGGTTGTCTGAAAACTTTGCGGGCGGTCAGAAGGTCTTTGTGATTCTCGGTGACAACATCACCTGCGATTCTCTCGCGGACGAGGCCATCCGGTTTTCGAAGCAATCCAGCGGAGCACGCGTTCTTCTTAAGGAAGTCACCGATCCGCATCGCTTCGGCGTGGCGGAACTTCGTGATGACCGAATCGTTGGCATTGAAGAGAAGCCGAGCCGGCCACGGTCTTCCTATGCCGTCACGGGCTTTTATTTTTATGACGCGGACGTGTTCGACATGGTGCGCGCGCTGAAACCGTCGGGTCGGGGCGAATTGGAGATTACCGACGTAAACAATGCGTATCTTCAGCGGGGCGACTTATCGCACGGCTTCATCAGGGGCTGGTGGAGTGATGCCGGCACGTTTGAGTCCCTTGCGCGGGTGAATCAGTTGATTGAGCGGGAAGGGACAGCGTGAACGGAGTCTCCGCATCTCAGGCAGGTCAGCAGGATGGTTTCTCGCCGAAGTGCGTTCTGGTCACCGGCGGAGCGGGATTCATCGGTTCGAATTTCATTCGCCATGTGCTTGCTCGAACCGGGGAAACCGGCGGCACCCGCATCATCAACCTCGACTGCCTCACCTACGCCGGAAATCTCGAAAATCTGGCGGACGTGACAGCCGATGAGCCGCGGTACGTCTTCGCCAGGGCGGATATCTGCGAGACGGCGACGGTGGTAGCGCTGTGTCACCGGCACGGTGTCGATGCGATCGTGAATTTTGCCGCGGAAAGCCATGTAGACCGGTCGATTGAAGGTGCGGCTCCCTTCATTCGCACCAACGTCCAGGGGACGCTGAGTCTGCTCGAAGCGGCGAGATCCTGCGGAAATCTGCGATTCCTTCAGGTCGGCACCGATGAAGTGTATGGTTCGCTCGGAAACGAAGGGCTGTTCTCCGAGCTGACGCCACTTGACCCGCACTCACCGTACAGTGCCAGTAAAGCGGCAGCTGATCATCTTGTCTCCGCCTTCGGCACGACGTACGGGCTTCCTGTCTTGATTACGCGATGCTCGAACAACTACGGACCCTATCAATTTCCTGAAAAGATGATCCCGCTCATGATCAATAATGCGCGACTGGATCGGCCGTTGCCCGTCTACGGAGACGGCCGCAACGTGCGGGATTGGCTGTACGTCGAGGATCATTGTTCGGCGATTTGGGCGGCATTGACGAAGGGAAGGCCGGGCCGCACCTACAATATAGGCGGCAGCAGCGAACGGCGGAACATCGATGTTGTCAAAGCCATCCTGCGAATGATGAACAAGCCGGAATCCCTGATCACATTCGTCAAGGATCGTCCCGGTCATGACTATCGGTACGCGATCGATTGTTCTCGAATCGAAAGCGAACTGGGCTGGAGACGAACGGTTACATTTGAAGACGGATTGCAGCGAACAATCCAGTGGTATATCTCAAATGATGCCTGGCTGGATCGAGTCACGTCGGGCGCTTACCGGGATTACTACAACAGGATGTATGGTTCAAACGGATGAGTGCGCAAAGTCGCAGCCCGTCTGATTGGCATTCAAACGGCTTGCAATCGTGCGGTTGAAACGAACGTGCGGATTATAATCACAGGTCTGCTCGGGTAGCGTTATACTTTGGACGAAACGAGACGATCCCGGCCGGGTCGTTGTGTGCGAGGCCGGTTAGATGACGCGGATCATCATCATTGTGTCGCTGGCGGCGGTATCCGCCGGGCTGATCATCCTGTATCGTGTGGGCACGGCAAATCGTTTGCAGCGGAAATCGGGCAGAAGACCTGCGAATGATTCGGTCGGGGCGGCCTCGAAATATCGACGTTGCGAAGGCTGCGGGCATCTGAATACGCAGGATGGATCATTCTGCGGAAAATGCGGCAAGCGGATTGAATAGGCTTGGGGTCGCGCATCGATGCGCGATTCCTCCCACGGGTGCCGGACCAAGACAGGTCGCATTGAACGCACCGGCGGAGATCGGGTACCGCCCGGTGGACTTTAGCACAGAGGATTGCGAGTTGAGGAGGCAGTAATGTCAGGAGCGCCGAGCAAGTCTATTGGAAGAGTCAATCTGGCGAAGCTGCCGATTTTCACAATGCTCGCCATCGGAGCGATCGCGTTGATCGTCTTCGGTCTGTTCGTTTTGTGGTTTGTCATTCGGGTCGAGGTGGGCACGAACAAACTGCTGGTGTTGGTGAATAAATCCGGTGAGGACCTGCCGAAGACGCTGTATGACGATTACGGCGATCAGGTGATTCTCTATCCGGAACTCGTGGCGGGAATTGCGGCGTCAACCGGCAATAGCGAGCAGGCCGTTCGCGAAGGGTACAAGGGCATTCAGTACGAAGTGAACAAGGAAGGCCGGTACTTTCCCAATCCGTGGTCGCGCGAGCCTCGGGTCATCGACACGACAATTATTGAACAGGGACAGGTGGGCGTGTTGATTCGGAAATTTGGCAGACCGTTACCATATCCGAAGACCGTCGCGACGGAGCCGGACGAACGGGGGCCCGTCGCGCAGGTGCTCGGCCCGGGCCGACATGATGTGAATCTGCTGGCGTACGACGTTCAGAAGTACCCGGCGATCTCCATTCCGGAAGGACATGTCGGAGTCGTAACGCTCCTCTCAGGCAATGAGCCGAAGGTGAAGAACACCTACACCGTGGCGCCTGGTGAAAAGGGCGTCCAGCGCGAAACACTTCCGCCGGGATTGGAGTATTTCAATCCCTATTTGAAGCGAATCGACATTGTTGATATTCGCAGCCACAAGTATGACACCGTCGGGAATGACGCGATCTACTTCCCGTCGAGCGACAGTTTCACCATTACGATTGAAGGCACCATTGAATGGGCCATCCGGCCGGACCGGGTGGCCGAAGTGACGGTCGCGTACGGTGATGTGGATGACATTCTGAACAAGATTATTCTTCCGAATGCTCGCAGTATCGCTCGCATTCAGGGCTCCAAGCTCAAGGCGAGGGAATTCATCAGCGGCCGGACGCGGTCGGCGTTTCAAACGCGGCTGTTGACCGAATTGAAGGACGAGTGCTGGAAGCAGGGCATTGATATCAGGGCGGCCCTGGTTCGGGATATTCAACCGCCGAGCGAAATCGCGGCGCTCATCAGTCAGCGAGAGCAGGCGGATCAGGAAATCGAACGATCCACGAATCGCATGGAAGAAGCGAAAAGCGAGGCTTTGCTGGTCGAACAGCAGGAAATGGCGGGCCGCAATACCGCACTGGGCGATGCCAGACGCAATGTCGTCACGATGACAAAAGATGCCGAACAGGGCAAGGTCGTATCCGTCACGCAGGCGAATCGGGCGCTCGAGGTCGCCAAGCTGCAACTCGAGGCAGCCGAAAAGGAAGCGGCCGCTCTGCGTTCCCGCGGTGAAGCCGAGGCCAAGGTGATCCTTTTCGGATTTCAGGCAAAGGCCGAACCGCTGGCGAAGTCCGTCGCGGCCTTTGGTGACGGAGCCGCCTACGCACAGCACTTCTTCCTGCAAAAAACGGCGCCGGCCATTCAGTCGATCGTTTCCAATACCGAGGGGACTTTTGCGGACATTTTCAAGCAGTTCCAGTCGTTCAAGATGTCGTCGGCCGTGAAAACGGAGGAGCGAAAGTAATGCGGAAAATCGTTCTTATCATTGTCGGCATCGCATTGCTGGGTACGGGCGTCACCGGCATCGTCGCATGGATGACCTGCCGAATTTATGTGCCAGCGGGAATGTGCGCCGTGTTGATCAAGAAAACCGGCGAACCCCTTCCGGGCAGCGAGTCGGTCGCGACAGAACCGCAGCAGCGCGGAATTCAGGTGGAGGTGCTGGGCCCCGGACGTCATTTCCGCGATCCCCTTCGTTACGAATGGAAACTCGTGCCGCAGACGGTCATCCCCGCCGGCGACCCGACAAAATGGACCTTTCGATCAATGGTTCCAGCTTATCAGCCTGACGCGGT
Source organism: Phycisphaerae bacterium (assembly GCA_019636475.1). Classification (NCBI taxonomy): domain Bacteria; kingdom Pseudomonadati; phylum Planctomycetota; class Phycisphaerae; species Phycisphaerae bacterium. The sequence goes on along the minus strand of JAHBXN010000007.1, from coordinate 35,265 downwards.
TCGGAAGATGATGGATCAGGTGGTCGAGCATCTGCCGCGCATCGGTGTCGTAACGCGACGTGTCGGGAAGAAGGCGCCTGAGGGTCGTCTCGTGGTCAAGCGATCCAGCGGGTATCAGGGCATTCTGGAAGAAGTGCTGACGCCTGGCACCTACAAGTTGAACCCGAACGTGTACTCGGTCGAACTCTATCCGGCGACATTCGTCCCGACCGGTTTTGTCGGCGTCGTCACCAATTTGATGGATTCTCGTGCCTCGTCGAATGCGGCAGAACGCATCGTGCCGGATGTCACGGATACCAGCCGAACCAGTGCGCGCGACAGCGATGACGAGATTGCATCGACGCAACCCGAACTCGAGATGCACGTTCGACCGTTGGCCGAGGCGGGTCAGCGCGGCACGCAGCGCGATGTTTTGCAGCCGGGAATCTACTTCATCAACCCGCGTGTCCAGAAAGTGACCCTTGTTGAAATCGGTTTTAATGAATATTCCCAGTTGCACATGCAGACCGATGCGACGGAGCAGATTTCATTTCCGTCGGATACCGGATTCATGATTTCCGTCGGCGTGACCGTGGTATGGGGAATTGATCCGAGTCATGCAGCGGAGATCATCAACGAATTCGGCAATGTCGACGGCGTTCTCGACAAGGTCATTGTGCCTCAGTTGCGATCGATTTGTCGGAACATTGGTTCGACCTACGCTGCACGCGACTTCATACAGGGCGAAAAACGCGAGAAATTTCAACAGGACCTGACGGCCGAACTCCAGCGAATCTGCCGCGCCAAGAATATCGAAGTCCTGCTCGCGCTTGTTCGCGAAATCGAGGTGCACGCGCCAACCGGTGGCGAACTCGGCGGCAGCGTGATGGAAGACCTCAAGCGAACCATTCAGCAGAGCTACATCGCGATGGAGAGTCAACTCACCAAGGACAAACAGCGTGAGGCGGCGGTTGTCAAAGCGCAGCTTGAGGAAGTGAAAAAGAAGGTCGATATCGCACGTGAATCGATCAACGCCGAAACGCGCGTGATGGTGGCGGATGTCATAGCCGACGGCGAGAAGCAGGCGGCTGAAATCGGCGCGCGGGCCGAGCTGGAGGTTGCGACCATCCAGCAGCAGGTTGCGACGCTCGATGCCCGGCGCACGGAAATTCTCGGTCAGGCCAAAGCGGATGTGGAGCGATTCAGGAAGGATGCCGAAGCACAGGGCTATCGGATGCTTGTCGAGGCCTTTGGTTCTCCGCAGGCGTATAACCTTTTTACCTTTGCGGAGAGTTTTCAGCCGAATTCGATCAAGTTGATCTACGCGGGCGACGGCACGTTCTGGACGGACCTGACGCGGCTGGAGGAGGTCGGCGCGGCCAGGCTGCTAAAGCCTGAAGCGACGAAGCAGGGTGGCCGACAAAAATAGGTTGAATGCGACGCTTCGGAAAGCGCGATGTTCACTGAGACACGTGATTCGCTCCGGAATTACATCAATCGGGCCGCTGATTCCCGCTCGATTGCGGGGGAACAGCGCCGCCGGATCGAGCGAGTTCGCCTCGTGGATGTCACATATGTGGCAGTGGCGCTGTGTCTGGCCGCAATCGGGGGCATCAGAGGCACGCCGATCGGGGACCGAAGCGATTCGTCGGTCGAACCCCGGCTCGCGGACGGTGTGCGACGTGGAATCAACCCGAATACCGCGAGTTGGTCGGAAATTGCCTTGTTGCCGGGCCTTGGTGCGAGCGTGGGCAAGCGTGTTGTGGAATATCGGGAACTTCGTTGCTCCGAGGCGGGGGGCGGCACGAGGGCCGGCCACATTTTCAACGGTCCAGTCGATTTGCTGGCAATTCGCGGCATCGGGTCGCAGACGCTCGCCCGCATCGGGCCATTTCTGACTTTTGAATGATCCACTTCATCAGGGCGGCTTGCTGGGATGCCTGTCGCAGGGACGCAGTCCGCGCGCGGGTACCCCGCGTTATTGACACCCCGCGCGGCTCGGGATACGGTCCGCAGGTGTCCGGACCTCGCCCAGGTTTTCTGCGGTCGACTGTCGCCAGTCAGCCGACCGTATGCGGGCGCTGGGAAGGCTGTTCCGGCTCGGCGGAGGGCAGTGTTGCCACTCCGGATGGGCGGATGACCCGGATGGAGCAGCGATGGCCGTCAAGAATTGGTCTGAGAACATCATCGTCGGCGAGTTGCAGGACGATCCGCTTTTTTCCGAAGATCTGAATCTGATTCAGGAAATGATCGAATCGCGACAGAATTGCAATGTCGTGCTGGACTTCGCCAACGTGAATTACCTGAACTCATCAAACATCGCCAAGTTGCTGAAGCTTCGCAAGCACATGCTGGGTTCGGGCAGCGGCAAGCTGCGTCTTTGCGCAATCAATACGGGCGTCTGGGGCGTGTTTCTCGTCACCGGTCTGGATAAGATTTTCGAATTCTGTGACAACGTCGCCAGTGGATTGGCGAGCGTTCAGCTCGAGGCCTGATGCTCCGCTGAAATCGATCGCGACGCGTGAACGTCACCTTCTGCGCAGGGGCCCGATCGTCACCGATTTGACACCCGCATGCCGATGTCACCGCGGAAAACCGCGCCCTTGAATGAAATCGCCCGCACCGCTTCATAGGCACGCTGACGCGCCTGATGAACATCTTCGCCCAGGGCCGTGACTCCGAGCACGCGCCCGCCGTCCGAGACGGTGAGACCTTCGGGCGTTCGCGCCGTGCCGGCATGGAACACCTGCACGTCGGGTAACTCTGCGGCGGCGTTCAGCCCTTCAATCGGTACACCTCGGTCATAGGGACCCGGATATCCTCCGGACGCCATGACCACGCACAAGGCCGCGGACCGCTTCCATTCAAGCTGAATCTGATCGAGCTGCCCGTCGATCACGGCGTCAATTGCTTCAATCAAATCGGTTTCGAGCCGCATGATCAGCGGCTGAGTTTCGGGATCACCCAATCGACAGTTGAATTCCAGCACCTTGGGTCCGCCGGCGGTGATGATCATGCCAGCGTAGAGCACGCCCTTGTATTCGATTTCCTCACGCCGCAGTGCGTCAATGATCGGGACGAACACATCGCGTTCGATGATCGCGAGGTCGTTTTCGGTCAGCAGCCCCGATGGACTGAATGCACCCATGCCGCCCGTGTTGGGGCCGGTGTCCTGCTCGCCGAGGCGCTTATGATCCGCGGCTGATTCGAGGATGTAGATATTCCGACCGTCAACGAGTGCCAGGACGCTGACTTCGGGACCCTGGAGGATTTCCTCGACCACGACTTTCATGCCGGCTTCGCCCAGTTCCTTTTTCAGCATCAACCGTTCGAGCGTGACGAGTGCATCGGCCGGGTCTTCGTGGACAAAAACACCCTTGCCAGCCGCGAGCCCACTCGCCTTTACGACGACGCCCTCGTCGCGTGATGCAACATATCGATAAGCCATGTCGAAGCCGCGATCGATCTTCGGTGGGGGATCCTCTCCTTCCTTGGTGCGCCTGGCGAAAATCAATTCCTGCTGCGTCGGTTCGAAAATGCGCGCTTCGGCCGTGGGGACGCCCGCCTCCCGCATGAGTCGCTTGGCGTAGGCTTTGTCGCCCTCGATGCGAGCAGCTGCCTTGGTGGGGCCGAAGATGCGAAGGCCTGCCGACACGAACTCATCGACAATTCCTGCACATAGCGGCGCTTCCGGGCCGACGATCGTCAGGTCTATCCGCTCCTTCGTAGCGAACGCCTTAAGGCCGGCGACATCTTCGGCGGCGATGGGGATGTTCTTTGCCAGAGAGCCGGTGCCCGCATTTCCCGGGGCGCAAAAAATCTGCGGCCGGCGCGCCGATTGCGCCAGCTTCCAACATAGGGCGTGTTCGCGCCCACCGCCTCCGACAACCAGTATTTTCATTCGGTTGGGTACTCGCTGTTGCTGCGGTGCCGTGCCGTTCAGCACGGGCACCGATCATGACCGAAAAACATAGCATCTTAGCGGAACCGCCGTATGATGGAAGCGGCACGCGGCTGAGCAGAGGGCGGTGATTTGCCGTGGCCGGCCCTGGTCGGAATCGGAGATCGCGGCTTAAAAATTCTCTGAAGTCCGAATGTCGATTACGACGGAAGGGGCTGCCGCTAACTTGCGAGATTGGCGAATCGAGCGGATAATCGCGGCGGATCGGTGATGGTGGTATGCCACCATCTCGCGGGTGTAGCTCAATGGTAGAGCACCAGCCTTCCAAGCTGGACGTTGCGAGTTCGAGTCTCGTCGCCCGCTTTGTGACCGTGCATGTCGGCAGTTGACATTTCCCCATGATTTAAGGCATTTTCGACGATTTCGCATTCGGCGAACGATGTCGTCGATTTGTCACCAGCAGCTTCGGAATGACCACATGGGCCTAGGTTTGGTGCGAGCATTGGTGCAAGCGTTGAAGCCTCAGGGTCCTGCTTGCCCGGCCTGCCGTGTGTTCCGGTCGCGCCGCCCGTTCCTGCCGGCACGGTCCCGCTTCGGCGCTCGACCGCACTGTCACCTTTGAGAAATTTTGCGTGGGATGATTCCAGTTTGCCCTGTGCGGCCGACGTGGTGACTGCAATGGCTACTGCCGAAGAACGAGCAACGCATGGAAGCGCGGTCGGGGCTGGGCCACGGAGTCAAACCACGCTCGTTCGGCGGAGCGGCGTATTGGTCAAACTATCGGAGTGCAGATTCGAAGCGACCGCGGAGGCGGGGAGCCTCGAATTGATAGCCCACTGATTAATCAAAAGCGTCGATCGTGGTTGGCCCCAGACGGTTCGACGCGGCCTTTTCGAGATCCAGCCCGGCAGGAATTGCGATTTTTCGAGGGTGTTCGCTGCGACAAGACGGCCCGGCCGCCGGACGCGGGATTCCGGTATGATACCATCTCATGGAACTCGATGGCATTTTTCTCGATATGTACGGCACGCTGACGTCGGGCGACCGCGATGCAGTGGAGCGCGTCTGCACTGAGGTTGTTCGCGACACCGGTGTGAAGCTCTCGGCGCACGAACTGGCTATCGCATGGGGCGACCGATTCTTTCACTTTCTGGATTTCTGCAATGGTGCCGAATTTATGACACTTCTCGATGTAGAGCGCAGGACGCTGGTGGACACGATGGCGCAGCTTGGGGTCGCGATGGATCCGGAGCCGTACTGTCTGATGCTTCAGGAGTATTGGCGGAGCCCGCCGCTTCAGCCGGACGCGAAAGCCTTTCTCGAATCGGTGAAGTTCCCCGTCTGTATCGTATCCAACGCCGACCATGCCGATGCCGAGGCCGTCGTCGCGACGCACGGCCTGCGCGTCGATCACATCGTCACGTCGGAATCGACGCGGTCCTACAAGCCCGATCGGCGCATCTTCGAGGCAGCGCTGGCGCAGACCGGCTGGCGTCGCGACCGCGTCATCCACGCGGGCGATTCGCTGCACAGCGACGTCGGCGGGGCGATGGTCGCGGGCATCCGCAGTGTCTGGATCAATCGATCGCACCGCATTCACGACATCGGTACCCATACGCCGGACCATGAGTTCGATGACCTGATGGGGCTGGCGTCGTGGCGAGTGTGAGCGGCTCACGCCAAGTGAACGGGCTGGCTGTCAGACGAGTGGCATACTGTTCTATGGTTACGCGATGCCGGATGCTTCGGAACGCCGCCCACTGATATCCCAGGCAACGCGGAGGAGGGGCATTCCCAGGGCGGGAGCATTTTGCGGAAATTCGTTAAATATTTTGCTTGTTTTTTTTGGGGGGGGGGAGGATAAGATAGGGCTTACATCGGTGCCGTTAGCGTATTTATGCTGTGTTGTTTGTAGTTCCGCGGAATCATATCGTGCTAGAATTCGGCTGAAAACGCAGTATTCAACCCAGCCGACGCTATTTGATAGTTACCAATACGCCTCACGTGTCCTGAGGATTTTTGTCTCGGGATGGTAGGAAGCTCATGGTCAACATTAAATGGAGGAACTCAAATGGCGGCGAAACCTTGCGTAGCAGTCGCAGTACAACCGGTTTCAAAACACACTCGCACGCATCTGCCTCTCTCAGGGATCGGATACTGCATCGTGGTCTGCTTTTCACTCGCCTGTAGTCTTGGGACAGCGGTGCATGGCGACGAAGCACCAAACGGACCGGCTAAGCGCATTTTACTCTACACAGACAACACCCCCGGGGCCATGGTCTGGTCGTACGCCCATGCGTGGTCGGCGTATCACGCCAATGTCGACGTGCAGATCGTTACATCGCAGTCTTCTTTCATTGACACGCTTCCGGCTTTTGCGTGGGATCGTGTTGTAGTGACCGAGAGGCATGCGGAGGCATCGCCCGCTTATGCGTCGGCGCTCGCCGCGTATGTAGAGTCCGGAGGTTATGCGATGATTCACCGGTGGCGGGAAGATGCCACCAATCCACCGGAGGCATTGCAGATTGTGCAAGCGCCGGTCGCATCGCACGTATGGTACGCTGGTCAGACGATCTGGGCCTACTATCTCACCAAATTGGAATCTGAGAAAGCATCGGGCGTCGATGCGGGCTATGTCATGAAGTCATTCTCCGGCGTTTCGACCGGAGCGACCTCGATCGTCTCTACCATCGGGATGGGACAATTGGTAGCTGGTCTTCATACGGCGGCACAGCAGAATCCACCGACGGACGAAAGTTGCGAAGGGAAGATGGACGAATGCGTCATCAAGGCTCAGGATGAACATATCGCCCGCAATGCCGATTGCCGGAGGGCATATGGTCCGCGGCCTCTCGCTACGCCGCCGAGTCCCGGCTCTCCCGAAAAACTGAAGGCCTGCCTGTTGAATGCACTCCAAGCGATGCACGGCGACATTGTGAAGATTGTCAACGACTATTTCGTGTGCGTGGACATCCGAAGTCTTCCAAGCCAATGACTTCACCGGAGATCAATGTTGGTTTCGTCAGATGGTATTCCCCATATTAGTGGGACACGTTGTTAAGTGTGTTCATGCGGCAGTTTCATAATCGGCCGGGCTCCGATAGCCCAGGCTCGAGTGCAGCCGCTGGCGATTGTAAAATACCTCGATCCATTCGAATATGATCCGGCGGGCTTCGTCGCGTGTCGCGTAACGATCCCGGTTAATCAGTTCCCGTTTGAGCGTCGCATACCGCCAGGGCCTCGCAAACGAAGCTCAGGCGACATCGCCCGCGATGCTGGTCGATGAAGGCCAAGCCTCAGCCATGCTTCACGACCGCTCAAGTGGAATCGCTCATCGAAAAGGCGCTAGGAGAAGAAAAAACCGCCTTCGCCATGATGGGCTACGCCGGGCTTCGCATCGGCGAAGTCGAGCAACTCCGATGGGAGGATATACGGCTCAAGGATGGCAAGCCGATGATGCTGCACGTCCGACGCGGCGGCTCGAACGGCACGACGAAGGATAAGGACGAGCGGTTCGTGCCCGTGCATCCTCGCATCGCCAATCTGCTCCCTCCGGCGAAAAAATCCGGTCTTGTGTTTTCGACGATCCGCGAGCGGACGCTGCTCGCTCGCCTCAAGGATTTGTGCAAGGCGTGCGAGTTTGAGAAGGCGGACGAGTTCAAGCTGCACTCGTTCCGGCATCATTTCGCCAGTCTGTGCGCCAATCACGGCGTCGCTCATCGCAAGGCCCTGGCATGGCTCGGCCACTCGTCGTCCGACATGCTCGATCTCTACTATCACCTGCACGACGACGACAGCCAGCAAGCGATGCTGGCGCTGGCGGCGGGAGCCGAATCGCTCTCGCAACGGAGTGATGCGGATTCGCGTTTTGAGGGCAGTTTGAGGGCAGTCGGGCAGTCAACAATCGAGAAACTTTCGCAAGTGCGAGAGTTTCAAGAGTTTGTGAACGGCCTCGAAAATGAAACGGAGAGGGGGGGATTCGAACCCCCGGTACGTTTTACCGTACACATGCTTTCCAAGCATGCACCTTCAGCCACTCGGACACCTCTCCACGCGCGCCGTTGGCGTGCGGTAGCTTCCTTACTAAGATAGGCCGATGTGAACGCATTGTATAGGGCCGCGCGAAGACGTCGCGGCGTCGACAATGGGCGGATCCGCTCTGCCAGGAAACGTCCGAGATCACCACGATCGCGCGCCGAAAGGCGGTATCAGACACGGAGGCGTCAACATGGTCACGATCGGCATGAACTACAAAGTGCTCCAGGGCAAGCAGGAAGTGTTCGAGAGCGCATTTCGGAAAGTGATCCATGCCATGCGTGACATGGCAGGGCACTCGGGCTCCAAAATGTATCGCGACATTGACGATGCCCTGAGCTATGTCATTCTTTCCGAATGGAGCGACAAGGCCGCCTTCGAATCATTCATCGGCTCAGACGCTTTCCGGAACGTTGCCAACTGGGGCAAGGAACAGATACTCGCCGGTCGGCCGACACATACCTATTATGACCATTGATCGCCGCCGGTGCGCGCGACCCGGCGAATGACCTACCCATGTCAGAGTCTGGCACCGAACGCCCTCGAACCGAAACGTGGCCGTACTTCCGAACGCCGCTTGCAGCGTATCTTTTGGTGATGCTGCCCATCGGCACGCTGATGGCATTCCTGCTGACGGTTTCAGGCACGCCGGTTTGGATGAAAATCTCGTCGGCCGCCGTGCTCGCGATGTCCCTGTTCGGTCTGCTTCACGGCTATGGCCGCAGGCTGGTCCTCCACGCGTCCGGAGCACGATTTGTTCGGCTCTCGGGAAGGATCGAAATCGCGTGGGAGGAAGTCGGACGATTCGGCGTCTATGCGCCCGGCGGTCATGCCGGCGGGCCGAAATACATCTTCATAACTCGGCGCGACCGACGGCCGGCAGGGTCGTGGGAAATCGATGAATCCACGATTCAGATTCAGTACCGCGACCGTGTCATGGAGTCCATTCGCGCCGCTTTGGGACCCGCTGCGGCTGCAAAAGAAGACAAGCCTGAAGCGGTCGAGCGCACGCTCGCCGCTCCGTGAGGAACCGCGGGTGTGCATCGAGCCGTCCAGGCTTGCCACTCCACCCTTACCAGATAGGTCGCGCTTCAGTCAGCAAGCTATTCTAGCATCGACCACTGCCGCAGGCTTTTCGTTGCCTGCCAGCGCCGCATCGCGAACCGAAGCAAGTTGTCCCGATCGACTTTTCACCAGAGTCAGACACGTCATTGAAGACTGCGCTTGCGGAACGATCGATCCGTTCAGCATCGCCCTCTGGCTGACGGACCATGTTAATCGATCCACCACAGTCCACGTCAATACCAAAGACAGATTTTCTCAGTCCGATTCGGAATCTTCCGAGGCCGGTCTGCCTCTTCCGCCGCGGTCCGAATCATCGCCACGAAGCCGCCCGCCACGACCGCCGCGACCACGCTCACGACGATCGGGTCGTCGGTCCTCCAACTTCTTTAGTTCCGCTTCCACGCTCTTCTGTTGATCCGGCGTAAGTACTGCCATGACGTCGGCATGGAGCTTCTCAAGCTTCTCACGCTGCAGCTTCATCCGATCCTCGCGTGTCGGTCGAGCGGGTCTTGAGCCATCCTCCCTGTCGCTGTCCGACGGCTTCTCCGGCGGCCGCCGGAACTCTTCAAAGAGCTTTTCAATCTGAGATTTTTGTTCGCCGGTCAGATCGGGTATCCGATCGATGATCGCTTTGAGCATTCGCGGATCGCGGCCGGCGCCGCCACGATTGAAACCCGACGCGGCGCGCTCCGCCCAGACTTTCTCAAAATCCTCCTGTTGATCGGGTCGCAGCAGTTGAAAGACACCGTCGTGCAGATTCTTCTCCGACTGTTCCAGTTGTTCGCGGATCGGCTGAAGTTTGGCTTCGCGTTCCGTGCGGATTTTGCGCGCTTCCTCTCTCAATTCGTCGATTCTCGTCGGATCATCTGATTGGCGGGCCTCCTCCATCGCCTTCCGAAGGCGATTCATGGTTTCACTCTCCTCAGGCGTCGGCCGGAACTCGTCCCGAGCCGCCATGACCTTGGCGTGGTGTTCGTCAATCAGCTTGCGAACCGCGACACTCTGGGCTTCATCCAGCTTCAATTGTTCCTTGAGATGTTCGAGCTGCATTTCCGGCGGGGCGGCGCGGCCTATCCCGGGACCGGGCCGCATTTCTCTTGGCCTTTCTTCGCGCGCCGGCCGTTCGTTCGGAGGCGGGTTGCCCGGCGATTGAGCCACCGCAAAAGATGTAGCCAGGACCACCAGGAACGCGGCGAGGCATTGACGCTTCAAGTGCATGGGATCACTCCATTTCATGGTTTCGTGCCACACGGCTCGGCCTCGATCTCTGCGAGGCCGCCTCAATACATAACGTCCGAACCGGTCATTAATTGCCAATCGGCCGGTTCCTTTTGAATCTGACACGCTTCGGCTTGTTCAGTTAAGGCAAGAGCCTAGAATGTCGTTAAGTCCGCGCGACATGACGGGCTCACACTCCATAACTCCGGGTATACATGTACTTTGTCATTATTATGGCGTTTGCTCTGGTCCTCAGCGACAACCTGCCGCCCGAGGCCTGTAACCTCTTTCGAAGTTACCCGTTTCACTCTCCGACCGCGATCTGGGGCACCCTTGCAATCGTTCTGGGACAGATCGTGCTGGTCGGTTGCTATGCCGGCATTCAGCGGCGACGCACATCAAGGCATTTCGATGGAACGCCATTCGGGCATGATGCAGCCGTCGACGCATATGGCCGATTTCAGGATTCGCTGCTTTTCGTGCTCGCGGGGTTTCTGGTCCTCTCGATTGTCTGCACCCCGTGGGTCCAGATCGTCCGCGTGCTGTGGGGACTCGGCCGATTCGCCCTGGTCGGCGATCTGGTCATCCTTGCGCCATTGTTCGCGTCGCTGACCGTAGTCTGGATCATTGGTTACGGCGTTGAATTGCGGTTACGGGCTGAAGCGGCCATCGCGGATCAATCCCGCGGTCATTCCGGCGAGGCCGCGCCGATGCATGAGACGCCGATTGCGCACGAATCCGCCGCCGCGTCGAAATCGCCAAGTGATGCGGTTATTGCGCTGCGCGATTCGGCGCTCTCAAGATCCACGCCGCGCATCGGACTGCCTGCCCACCTGTCGGACAAGTTCCGCCATCAGGTTCTGATACTCGCCGCGCCCATGTGCATCATCCTTGTTGCGAAGTTTCTCATTCATGAATACGGCCCGCGGCTTGTAACACTTCCACCCGATGCGCTCATGCGGGACATCATTCTGAACAGCGCGCTGGGCCTGGTATCCGTGCTGGTGTTGGTGGTTTCGCCCTGGCTGCTTCGATACACCTGGTCGACGGAACCACTGCCGAACGGGCCGCTTCGCGATCGCTTCGAGAAAATATGCAAACGCATCGGCCTTCGCTACCGGGAGATTCTGCTTTGGCATACCCATGGCGCGACCGTCAATGCCGCCGTCATGGGCTTTGTTGCACCGCTTCGTTTTATCCTGGTCTCCGATGCACTGCTCGAATCCATGGACGATGAAGAGATCGAGGCCGTCTTCGCCCACGAGGCCGGGCACGTTCAGCACTGGCACCTGCCGTTCTTCGGTGTATTCACGGTCGTATCGATGTATGTCGCCGGCGGTGTCATGCACCTGTTATTCTGGATCGACCATCTCATGGGCGAGCGCGTTGAAATCGACAACGCCATGCTCCAATTGTCCGCGCTGACTTCGCTGCTTCTGATGTGGCTCTTCGGGTTTGCCTGGCTCTCTCGGAAGTTTGAACGGCAGGCCGATCTCTACGGAGTCCGCTGCATCACGCCCGACATTGAGAGCTGTGTGCCGGCTTGTCCGGTTCACGGCAAAGTCGCCCGCAGGGGAATTTGCGTCGCCGCCGCCAACCTCTTCGGCCGCACGCTCGCACGCATCGCCGATCTGAACGGGATCCCGCGTGACGCGCCGAGCTGGCGCCACGGCAGCATCGAGTCCCGATGCCGATTGATCGAAACATTCGTCGCGGATGAGGGCGCCCTCCGGCAATTTGACCGCAAGATCCTGCGCATCAAGATCGGCCTCGTCGTTTGTGCGGTCGTCGGCAGTGTCATCGCCGTGGCAATCTACCACGGCCCGGTGATGGCGGCGCTCGCCAGAATGAACGCACGCGGGATCAGTCCCGGCGGGCTGTAGTGCGGGCCTGTTACCACCCGCCTTTCATTTCCGCGTCCATTCATCCAGCCAGGCGATGACGGTCTCGTGCCAAAGCACGCCGTTCGCCGGACTGAGCACCCAGTGATTCTCATCCGGGAAATAAAGGAACTTGCTCGGAATCCCGCGGCGTTGAAGGGCGGTGAAGGTGGCCATCCCCTGAGTGTCCACCACGCGGAAATCGCGTCCGCCGTGAATCACGAGCATCGGCGTCTTCCAGTTCTTGACGAAGTTGATTGGATTCTGTTTTTCATAGCCTTCCGGATTTTCCCATGGAGTGCCCTGATGCTCCCATTCGGGAAACCACAACTCCTCGGTGTCGTAGTACGCGAGTCGCTCACACAAATTGCCATCGTGATTCACAAGGCAGCGGAAGCGGTCCGGCCAGTTACCGGCAATCCAGTTGATCATGTACCCGCCGTAAGATGCGCCCAGTGCCGCCACGCGATTGCCATCGAGCCAGTCGTAACGCTCGATCGCCGCGGCCAGTCCTTTCTGCAGGTCCTCAAGCGGCTTTCCACCCCAGTCCCCTCGGATCGCGTCGCAGAACTCTTGTCCGTAGCCGGTCGATCCGTGAAAATCAACCATCACCACCGCGTAGCCTGCGCCCGCGTACGCCTGCGGGTTCCACCGATAGTGGAAGTGGTTGCCGAATGAGCCCTGCGGACCGCCGTGAATCAGGAAAGCGACAGGGTACTTCTTTCGCTCGTCAAATTGTGCCGGCTTCACGACATAGGCGTAAACCGGCTCATCGTTCCAGCCCTTGAATGAGAACTGCTCGAAATCACCCATTCGAGCGCGGGCGAGCTTCTCGTCATTCACATGGGTGATGCGTGTCGCTCCGCTGCCATCGGGCTTCACTGTGTGGAGCTCGACTGGCGATTTCAGGTGATCCAGACCGTAAACAAGCAAATTGCCGGCTGCCTGAACGGATCCGACGGTCCCGTCCTTCACCAGCAGGCGCGCCTCGCCCGTCGCCGCATCGATCGCGAACAGTGACACCTGGCCGACGTTGCCGGCGGTCGCGTAGATCGTCTTGCCGTCCGGTGCCCATGTGAGCGATCCGACGGAAAAATCCCAGTTTTCCGTCAGCACGCGCTCTTTGCCGGACTTCCAGTCGCGAAGGACAATTCGCTGGCGGTCGGCCTCATAGCCGGGCCGCTTCATTGCAAGGTACGCAAGCGTGAGACCGTCCGGCGAGAAGACCGGTGTCGAGTCTGTGGCCTTGTTCTGTTCGGTCAGACAGGTCGGCTTGAGCGAGCCATCGATCGGAACGGCGAAGAGATCAATATTGGTGGACCATGCTTCGTCATGCGTGGCGTTGCGAGCGCTGAAGACGATGCCCTTGCCCTGCGGCGTGAACGCAATACCCTCGGTACCGCCAAAAGGCTTCTCCGGAATGTCGAAGTCCATCCGACGAGTCAGATCGATCGATTCTCCGCCAGAGAGGTCGCGAACGAAAAGATGCGACCGGCGGCCGTCTCGCCAGGTATCCCAATGGCGGAAGAAAAGTCGGTCATAAACCTGCCCGGTCGTTTTCCTGGCCGCCAGTTCGTCGAGGCGGGTCTTGGTTTCAGCCGGCCCGCGCGAATCCGGAAAGACGTCCATCGTGTAAGCGATGGTTTTCCCGTCCGGCGATACAACCAGATTTGACACATCCAGTGGTTCGGTGGTTACCTGTGACGCTTCGCCGCCATCCGCCGCGATTTGCCAGACCTGCGAGCTGCCGGACCGCGTCGAGAGAAACATCACGGTCTGGCCGGTCGGCAGCCAGCGCGGGTTGAAGTCGCTGGCCGGATGCGAGGTCAGCCGCCGCATTCCAGTTCCATCGATGCGGACGAGCCAGAGGTCAGTGAGCCCCTTGTTCGCGGCCATGTCCGTGGTGCGAAGCGTGAAGCAGATCCGCTGACCGTCCGGCGATACCTGCGGGTCGCCGATCCGCTCCATCGCCCACATGTCGTGCACAGAAAAGTTGTGAGGTTCATCGGCCAGTGCGCGGTTGACGCCGAAGGGGCCAAGACAAATCAGGCATGACACAACGAGCTTGCCGACTCCATTCAAGTTTGAACGCATGAATCAGTTTCTCCCGTGAATTTGACAGGCAATCTGTTGCCCGTGGTCCATCAGTAAGGGTTGGCGATCTTAACCGGGATCGTCCGGCGAGCGAGCATGGAAGGCAGCCCGGAGGGCGTTTCATTGTGTTGTCGCGCCGCATCGTAACTCATAGAGTATGCCTGCCCCGCGGCTCAGACGCACCGGGGCGACCGGTCGGATCTCCCTGTTGCGGCGCATCGTCGCATGCCTTGCGGAATACACGCAGCCCATGACGGCCAAATCAACGCTACGAGCCATTCGGCGGCGCATCACGGCCACCGTGATTCAGACGGCATGCGATGCCGCGCCCTTCGTTCCGGAGCCATTGATTCGGTTCGCACAGGATGCGATTGCCGGGGCGGGACCGCTCGTGCCGCCGCTCGCATCGCTCGTTCGCCGAAACATGCGAAGCGCGGGAATCACACGTCCCAAGGCCGTGCGTGATTATTTCAAGCAGGCCGCGCTCCATCTCTTTAACGGCGTCCGCATCTTCCATTATCGCCGGTGCCCGGAGCGGATCAGGGAAATCGCACGACGCGAGACCCAACTGGATGAGTCAGTTCACGATGCGTGCAATGTACTCGCGTCAGGACGCGGCGGAATTCTGGCCCCCGCTCATTGTTCAAATTACCTGATTTCACTCGTTCGGCTGCGCGAAGTGCTGCCGCTGTCAATTTACCTTCGATGGTCAAAGGACCAGCGAAAGGTCGAGCTGAAGCGGAAGTGGTGCGAAGCGGCGGGACTCGACGTCATCATCGAGCCGCGCGATGCGGCGAACCCCGTCGGCAGCGCGATGATCTGCGCCGACGCCATTCGTGCCGGCAAGGTCCTTGCGATCACACCGGACCTCGTGCAGGAAGCGAATAACGGCACGCCTGTACGAATGTTCGACCGGATTGGCTGGCTTCCGACCGGGCCGGCGTCGCTGGCGATGCTCTGCGAGGCGCCGCTCATCCCCATCTTCACAAAGCCTTGCGAGGATCAGCAGCTTATTTATGCGGGACAGCCGATCACCGTCCCGCTTCCACCTCGTTCGGAGGGTGGAAGACATGAGGGCGTCCGTCGGGCAATGCAGGCGTGGGCGGACGGTTTCGTCCGCTATGTTCAGAATTCGCCGCATCTCTGGTTCCTCTGGGCCGACAATCGATGGACCCGGTTCTTCTCCAATGACCCCGAATACGCCGCGCCTGCGGCTGCCGCCAAACCGGCGGTCGAGTTCAACGATCGATCGTCGTTGAACTCCGTTCCAGAGTCCCGGAAAGCACCCGCATGATCGCGATTCCGCTACTGCTTGCTGTCCCTGTGATCATGTGGCTCGTGCAGACCGGCCTCCTTATTAAGCACGGCCTGCACGTTCGCTTCAGAATCGACGCCGGAGATTCACCGCCAATCGTTCGGAGCGCCGGCCGGATCGTGACGCAGATTTCCCTGGCATCCCTGGCGATTGTCTATCCATATTGCATCGGACGATCACCGATCGCGTACTACGCGGAGCTGCTGCCCTTCGATGCTGCTCTGCGCGATGCGGTCCGCGGCTGTGCCGCCACGACACTCTTTCTTTGCCTGCTCTACCTCGCATGGTTGTTGAACGACCGACTCCGCGTGCCGGATGCGCTTGACGTACGGCGTACCGCGCGGCGAATCGCACTCGTGCCGCTCTCCGCTGCATTCGGTGCAACTGTCGAGGAAATGGTGTTTCGAGGTGTGGTCATGGCTGATCTGCAGCGGTCAGGTCTGTTCGGTATGCCGGCCGTGGTCGCAATCTCCGCGATTGTTTTTGCAGCGGCGCATTATGTTCGCAGTCCAAAGCGCTACTGGACGGTCGCCGGACATCTCGTCCTCGGATGCTTCTTGTCGATCGCGTTTGCCGTGACGGGAAATCTCTGGCTGGCGATCGGCCTGCATGCCGGTGGAATCCTGATGATCATGGGAGCGCGGCCGGTCCTGAAGACGCGGGGACCGTCCTGGTTAACCGGAGCAAGTATCTATCCGTACGCTGGCGTCGTCGGCGCCGTTGGCCTGACCATTCTCACGGTGCTGATCGCGCGTCGCCAATAGGCGGTTCCCGCTGCCGCATTGCGTTCAGCCGGGAGCGATCAATCAGCTTATGCCTTGCCGTCCCGTGAAATGCCAGCACAATGGGTCTCATGCAACGGGAGCATTCAAAAGACGCCGAGCAGTCTCATGAGAACGCCGCCGCCGATCCGTCACCCGGAGCGCAGGGCGTGACGCGCGTAGCGGTTTTGCTCCCCTCTGACAGTTCAGCGCGCGAGGCGTTCCAAGATCATGTCGCACGTCTATTTTCGATGCAGGCCCGCGTCTTCCATCCGAAGGATCAGGCCGAGTTGAACGACGAGCTAAAAAAAGGGGGGTTCGACCACGTCGTTTTCGAATCGCAGCAGGACCTGCTAGCCATGATCTGGAACGGGCACGGCGATATCGGCGACTGGTGCAAGCGGGGCGTGAAGATCGGCGTTTGCCGTTCGGGCCGTTCGAGTGCGGAATCGCTCACGTCGGCCGCTCCGCGCGAAGTCAGCCGGGTCGAACTGATCGAAGTAGCCGAATGCTTCGAGCGATGGTCGGTCGCGCGCCGCCGCCGACAGGTCATCGTCGCGACCATCCTGAGCGTCATCGCAATCGCGGCACTCGCCGTTTTGTTAACGGTCAAGCCGGTGTAGGCACAATTTCAAACCCGGACGATTTCGAAAGAACTGTAGGTTTGCTCGCGGCGTACTTTTGCTTGAATCGCCGCCGACGCTCGTTGATAATCTCTGACTCCTCGCCTGACTCGGAGCCGCTCCCATGAATGCCGCGCGCCTTCCGCAGACCGTGCTCGGATCTGCCGTCACGGGTCTTCTCACCGCGATTCAGATGATCGGAATTGTCGGTTGTTCGACTGCCTTCAACCCGGTCGACTTCAATCCAGCAAGTCCCGTCGGTCTTTTCGTGAACCGTGCCGGAACCGGCGGGCTGCTGGGTACGATTCGCTTGCCCAATGGTCGGTCCGCGTTTCTTTTCGGAAGCGTCTTCGAAAGCGGGTTGATTCGCGAAATCGATGGCG
Source organism: Phycisphaerae bacterium (assembly GCA_019636475.1). NCBI lineage: Bacteria > Pseudomonadati > Planctomycetota > Phycisphaerae > Phycisphaerae bacterium. The sequence continues at coordinate 18,011 of JAHBXN010000007.1, read as the reverse complement.
CGGTGCTCGTTGATGAAAACGGGGACGAGGCATTTGCCGTTTTCGACAACGGGTTCATCAAATCGGCGGAGGCCTTCGACGGCTCCACCCTGTCGATGAATTATGACGAGATCTCGACGCGCCGGGTCAAGGGGCGGGCGGATTTGAATTTCGCCGCCGTCCCCGAGTCCGACCGTCAGCAATCAATTCCTTTTGATATAGATCTGGAACAGAATGCCCGGGATCTCGCCGCCAAGGTCCGAGAACTTTTTGGCATCGACATCATTAATGCCGAGCCGCCCGACAATCCGCTCGCCAAATCGAGACAGCTGGATGCCCAGCGGGGGAGCGCCTCGTCGGAGCTCGTGGGGGGCCCGGGCGGGTCCGGGAAGGAATTTGCGAGGGAGCAGCTCATACTGTTTTTTGTGCAGTTTCATGCCGCGGCCTTTGCCGCTTTGGGCTTCATTTTGGTGGAAATTCTGGCGGCGGTCGTACCGATTCTCTTTGAACTGACGGTCGCTGTTGTGTCTTCCATCACGCAAGCGGTGGTGATCGCGATGTTTACGCCTTTCATCCTGCTTGGCGAGCTGATGCGGGTCGCCGTATTTCAGCCGCTTTATGTCGTAAACATCGATGTCGATTTGAATTTGAGTATTCCCCGCCGGCCGTCGCGGTAGCGGGCGCGAGGGCTTTTCAAGGCTGCGATGTTGGTTGGAATGAGCGTGTGTTAAGGCACAGTCTGGCGGCCAGTCCGAAAAAATACGCAGTGATTCCACGAGCGCTTGTTTGAGATAAATGATCCTGAATCGGGGAAAGTCTTGATTTGGCGTTACGACTTCGTTACTCTCGATTTCGGAGCGCGGGGCAAATTCTGCCGGTTGGTGAATCCAACGGGTGGGATTGACCGGGTCTGCCTGGTGCTCACTGCTTCGCGTGTCATTCGGCAGGCGGGCAATAAATGGATGCGAGCAGCGCGTGCATGCACCTGCGCAGCGGCGTCCAATGAGGGGAAGGTTTCTTGCAGGTTCGGCGACAAAACTCAATTTTGCGCGAATTCATCGGCTCCGGTTGTGGGACCGGACCGACCCTACTGTATTTTTCCACTTCTTTTAGTTGTTCGATGAACTCGAACAGGGAGGCAAGCACATGTTAGGGAAGAAGTTCTGGTGTCTGTGTACCGGTTTGCTGTGTTGTGCCATGACGATGTCATGGACTTCGCAGCGGGCGGTGGGTGATGAAAGTAGCGAAAAGATGGGCAGGGCGGTCATTCCGGCCGTCGACCGCTCGGAAATGTCGCTGAATCGCGAGGACGTCCATAATTCGGGCGATCCGGGATTAATGTATCAATTCATGCTGGAGCGGTTCGGCAGTGATGGGATGGACGAACTCATTCAGAAGTTCGGCACAGACGATCCCGTCTTTCTTTTCGAAGAAGTTGGCATGGCCGCTGACGGCATCGGTGCCGAAGTCGGCGCCCCCCGCGGCGGCGCCCCGGCGAACGATGCGTGCGCCAATGCCGAGGCTCTCGCGGTTCCCGCGAGCGTCACGGTCGACACGACTCTCGCCACGACTGATACGCTGAATTCTTCATCGTGCGCCGCCAGCACCACCGCCCCGCGAAAGGGCGTCTGGTATTCCGTGGTGGGCGACGGCACGACTTACACCGTCAGCACCTGCAATCCCGGAACGTTTCTGGATACGGTCGTTCAGGTGTTCTGCGGCAATAGCTGTTCTGACTTCACGTGTGTCAACTCCAATGATGACTTCACGGCGAACGACTGTTTTCTGACTTCATCTGGTGTCAATCGGAAGTCCCGCCTTTCCTGGTGCACCGCCGTCGGACAGACCTATCTGATCCACGTTGGCGCGTTCACCTCGACCTCGTCGCCCCAGGGCGGTCCGATTGAGTTGACCGTCACGAGCAATGGCCAGAGCTGCACGCCCGCTGCTTCCTGCACGCCGGTTCTTCGCCGCTGCTGCTATTGGGACAGCGGCAGCCAGGTTTGTGCCGACCTTTCGTACGGCGCATGCGTTGCGGTGAACGGCGTCTGGGGCACTTCGGGTTCGACTTGCGCGACCGCCTGCCCGACGACAACCGGCCGCTGCTGCTATATCTCCGGCGGTTCGGGCCTCTGCGCGGTAAACACAAATGCTGAGTGCTGGTCGCTTGGCGGCCTCTGGGTCTCCGGTTCAACCTGCGCGACGGGCTGTCCGCAAGGCCGCTGCTGCTACGTCAATGGCGGGTCCACCTCTTGCATTGCAAATTCGGAAATTGAGTGCACCGCGCTGAATGGCTACTGGACCTCCGGTTCGACCTGCGCGACGGCCTGCCCGACCGGCCGCTGCTGCTATTTGAACAACGGCGCCAGCGCCTGCGTTGACAACGTCACCGAAGTCTATTGCGAAGTTGTCTACGGCGGATTGTTTACGTCCGGTTCGACTTGTGCGACGGCCTGCACCACCGGCCGCTGCTGCTATCTCAATAACGGTGTCGGCGCCTGCGCGTCGCCTGTCATTCAGGGTGAGTGCCTGCTTACGCTCAACGGCACCTGGACCTCCGGCTCGACCTGCGCGACGGCCTGCCCGACCGGCCGCTGCTGCTACCTCGACAACGGCGTCGGCGCCTGCGCGGTCGTTCAGCAGGCTGAGTGCACGTTCCTCGGCGGAACGTGGACCTCCGGCTCGACCTGCGCGACGGCCTGCCCGACCGGTCGCTGCTGCTACAACGGCGGCAATGACTGCGCCGTCGTCCAGCAACTCGAGTGCACCGCACTGGGTGGCACATGGGCTTCCACGCTGACCTGCTCGACGGCCTGCCCGACGAACGACACGTGCGCGACTGCCACGCCGATCAACTGCGGCGACAGCATCCTGGCCAACCTGCTGGGCGCTGGTAACGACTACGGCGCGGTCTCGATTCCCTGCACCGGATTCACGGCCAATGGTCCGGATCTTGTGTACAGCCTGACGCTAACATCGGCTCGAACGGTCACGGTGTCCATGGTTCAGACCGGCGCTGGCGGCACCACGTTCGATGCATCGCTCTACGTTGTCACCAATTGCAGCGACATCAACGGCACCTGCCTCGCCGGCAGTGACCTTTGCTGCAGCGGCGTGACAGAGACCATCACGTGGTTCGCTCCTCCGGGAACCTATTACATCATCGCGGATGCGTTCACGAGCGCGCCGACGAATCCGGCGTTCTTCCTGAACGTGACGTGCGCGGCTCCGGGCGCCTGCTGTCTGCCTGGCGGCGGCTGCAGCGACGTGGCTGATGCAGCCGCGTGTGCAGCCCTGAGCGGCACCTACCTTGGCGCCGACACAGAGTGCTCCACCTCCAACTGCGCCACCGGGGCCTGCTGTCACGGTGACGGCACCTGCACCGACGGCGCTCTCGAGTCCGAGTGCGATGGCCTGTATGACACGTTCTCCGGCGGCGGCAGCTGCGCCTCCATCACCTGCTCCGGCCGATGCTGCTACTATGCAATCGGCATGAGCCTCTGCGAAAACACAAATCAGTTGGCCTGCGAGGATCTCGGCGGACAGTACGCCGGTATCTGGACAGCCAACCTGAACTGCGGCAGCGATCCTTGCCCCACGGGCCGGTGCTGCTACGACATCGAAGGCACTGATTTCTGCGAAGTCGTGAATCAGGACGCCTGCAACGACCTCGGCGGTACCTGGACGCAGGGTGCTCCATGCACTCCGGATGCCTGCTTGTTCCCCGACACCTGCGAAGATGCCATCGCGGTTAACTGCGGCGACGTCGTCCAGGGCACACTGGTCGGTGCGAACAATAACTACAACCCCGCCATTCCGGGACCGAGCTGCACCGGATTCGCTGCAGTCGGCGCGGATGTGGTCTACAAGATCACGTCGCCTTTCGCTCGGAACATCACGATTCTGATGGACCCGAGTCCTGAGTTTGACGCGGCACTGTATGTCGTTACGAACTGCAACGACATGACCACCTGCGTGGCCGGTGCGGACAGCAATGTCACCACCCCGGGTGACGAAACCTTGACGTTCGCGGCAGCCGCCAACGTCACCTACTACATCATCTGCGACAAGTTCGGCGCTTCGGCCGGCGGTCCCTTCACGCTCTCGATCATTTGCCCGATCGAGCCGTGCGGCACCTGCCCGGCCGATCTGGACGGCAACGGCCGTCTGGACGGACGCGACGTGCAGCTCTTCACCGACTGTGTGGTCAACAGCCTCAACGGCATCCCGCCGGCCGGCTGTGGCTGCGCGGATGCGGATGAGAGCGGCCTGGTCGATCTCGCCGACGTGACCGCTTTCGCGAACATCCTCGTCAGTCTCACCGACAAGTTCTGCGGCGACGGCGAAGGCCGATGCTGCATCAACAGCGGTGCGAGTTGCGTGGATGGCGTGACGGCTGAGGAGTGCGCCGTTCTGGGCGGAAACTTCGCGGCCGGTCTGAACTGCACCGCCAATCCGTGTCCTGTGATTCCGGACGATTGTACTCAGGCGATTGCGGTTGGCGTCCCGTCATCGACGGTCGGCGACAACACGCTCGCGACGGATGATGCGGCCCCGGCAGCCTGCGGTGTTTCCACGCCGAATCAGGGCGTCTGGTACAAGGTCACCGGCACGGGCAACACCATTCGGGTCTCCACCTGCAACATCACGACGAATTTCGACACGATGCTCGAAGTCTTCTGCGGCGAATGCGGCAGCCTGATCTGCGTCGGCGGCAACGACGACACGGTTGGCTCTCCGCCGGATTGTGCACTCGGCGGCCTCAACCGCAAGTCGACGTTCACCTGGTGCTCAGCCCTGAACACGGTGTACTACATCCGCGTCAGCGGTTTCTCAGCGACGTTCGGAATCTATCAGCTTGACGTCAGTGACGACGGAGTTCCCTGTGCCAATCCACCGAGCTGCACTCCGCCGATCGGCCGCTGCTGCTATCAGGATGGAGGCGTTCAGTGCAGCGACATCACGCAGGCAGCGTGCAATGCGCTGAGCGGCTCGTGGAATGGTGCATTGAACTGCGGTGCCAATCCTTGCACCGGCAATGACACCTGTGCGACGGCTACGCCGATTGTGTGCGGCGCGTTCGTGGCCGGTTCCACCGTTGGTGCATCGAACGATTACAACCCGACCGCAGCCGGTTGCACTGGTTTTGCAGCCACCGGTCCGGACGTGGTCTACTCGTTCACGGCGGCCTCGGATGCTCTGGTTTCGGTCCTGATGGACACGAGCCCTGAGTTCGATGCCTCGCTGTACGTGGTGACGAACTGTGCGGATGTTCTCGGCTCATGCGTCGCCGGTGCGGATGACAATGTCGTCGCCCCGGGTGATGAGTCGCTCTCGTTCGTGGCTTCCACCGGCACGACCTACTACATCATCTGCGACGGTTTCGGCACGGCGAACGGCACGTTCAACCTGTCGGTAAGCTGTGTCTCGGGTGATGGCGGCGCCTGCTGCGATCCGGACAACGGCACCTGCACCGACCAGCCGAATCTTGCGGCCTGCGATGCCGTTGGTGGCGTCTTCCAGGGTGCTCTGACCACTTGTGCAACCACTGTCTGCCCGCAGCCGAACCCGACCTGTGAGACCGCGATCGCAATCGATTGCGACACGTTCTTCCTTTCGGGTTCGAACATCGGTGCAGGCAACAACTACGACCCGACCGCCGCTGGTTGCACGGGCTATGCGGCAACCGGTCCGGACGTGGTCTACTCATTCACGCCGACAGCGGACACCGTGATGACCGTCACGATGACGCCGACGGCCGTGAGCTTCGATGGTTCGATGTATGTCGTCACCGACTGCTTCGACATCCTCGGCACCTGCGTGGCAGGCTCGGATAACTTCCCGGCCCTGGTCGAGCAGGTGACCTTCGCGGCCACGACGGGCATCACCTACTACATCATCGTTGATGCCTTCAGTGGTACGGGCGGGACCTTTGATCTGGTCATTGAATGTGACAACAGCGGTGGCGGCGCGTGCTGTGCGCCGAACGGCGTCTGCACTGTCGTTCCGTCCGGCCTGCTGTGCCCGAATGGTTATCAGTTCGAGCCGGATTTCGCATGCGAGGATATCGTCTGCGTCTCCTGCGTGAACTGCACGGACAATGAGCTCGAGGGCAACTGTGGCGGCGTGGACAACTTCAACGGCGGATGCAACTCCGTTCCGGTGATCTTCTCGCCGATCGCGTGCAACGATTCTGTCTGCGGCACTGCATGGGCCGATGGCGGAACGCGTGACACCGACTGGTATGAAGTCAACGTTGCGACGGCGTCGAACCTGAACTGGTCGGCCACGGCGGACTTCGACTTCCTCATTGCCATCGTGGATGCATCGAGTGGCTGCGCGAATCTGAACATTCTCGCTTCTGCCGCTTCGACGACATGCCAGTTGACGTCGGTCAACGTGAACGTGGGCCCGGGCACCTACTGGGTGCTCGTCCTGCCGAGCGTGTTCGAAGGCTATCCGTGTGCTGGCGGCCCGTGGAATTACACGGCCACCCTGGCATGCACGCCGATCGGTGACGAAGGCGCTTGCTGCACCGGTGAGGTCTGCACCGAGTTCGTGACCCAGGCAGATTGCTTGAACGGTGGCGGCACCTATCTGGGGCTCGCGTCGGATTGCATCGGCGTGGATTGCAACGACTACATCCCGATCACCAACGACGAGTGTGTCGATGCCATTGACATCACCGCGAACATCAATGGCGCGGCCGTCAGCGGCAACAACACCACGGCTACGGCCAATGGAGCCGATCCGCTCTATCCGGCGGCTTGCCACTGGACCGGTGCGGCTGCCCAGGGCACCAACACCGTCTGGTACAAGTTCACGGCGCCGGCCAATGGCTCGGTGACGGTCCAGAACTGTGCCTCGGCCGGCACGCTTGTTGACGGCATCATCGCCGTGCTGGAAAGCTGTGCAGGACCTGTCTTGGCATGCGATGATGACGGATGCACGGGCGCCGCGCCGTACTATTCGACGGCGTCAGTGACCGGTCTGACTCCGGGCAATGTGTACTACGTCAAGTTCGCCTGCACTGGCGGCTGGACGGGTTCCGTTCCCGGAAGCTACGACCTCGTGATCACCAGTCCCTGATCGGTGATCCGATGAGTCGGAACGTCCGAGCTTCCTGCCAACGGGCATGAGTTCGGCGTTCGGAGTCTGAAAACACAGCGGCCCCGTCGGAGACAATCCGGCGGGGCCGTTTGCTTTTTATGAGTTGCGAAGGACAACCGGCGCGCGGCACGATCGCCAGGCAGGCCGTCGCCTGTGAAGTTCTATCGTGTGTTTACTTTTGAATGAAGGAGTCAATTGGAGGGGACTGCCGAAGGAGGGACTTGAACCCTCACTCCCTTGCGGGAACCGGATTTTGAATCCGGCGCGTCTGCCGATTCCGCCACTTCGGCCGAAGTTCACGTCATGGATTGTATTCTAACAAGGCCTTGGGAATCGACAACCGGGACGGGGCGGCGGATCGGTTGGGCGCGAGTGTGTGGATGGTTTGAATCCCGGGGTTTCAAGACTCGCTGGAAGGGTCCCGCTCGCGTCGTGCGCATTCGGCATCGTAAACGGCGTATTTGATCGTCAAACGCCAGTCATCCAGCGCGTCGAGCGCGGCGGCCCGCGCGGCCTGAATCTCAGCGTGTCGGGCCAGGGTTTCGCGCAGAAGTTTCTCGATCGCCTCGTGATCGGCGAGCGGCAACGCTTCAATCTTTGATTGCAGTCGCGCAATTTGCAGTTGAAATTCGTCGCTTGTCATGGGTGATCGACGTCACGCCCGCGCATCGAATTGGCGCGGCCGCAGTCGCTCCTTATCAAGTATATTCGCGCCGCCGGAACTCAATCCACCGGTGACGAATCAAATCGCTCGATGGCGTTGTGGCGCATCGGATTATCGGGATGAGACTGCATCCGGACCGTCGAAATCCGGTGGCGCCGATGGGTCAGGGAAGAAGCATGAAGAAGTAGAAGGTGCTCCATGCCAGACAGGCGAGTGTCCATGGCGCGGCACGCGGCGTCGTGACGTAGGGGGCAATCACGGCGAACCAGATCGGGATGAAATCCAGTGCGTAACGATAATAGCCGCACTCGTGGGAGCCGGTGGTGTGGTAGCCCCACAATCCGAAAATCACCAGCAGGGAGGAGAGCATGAGTGCCCGGCGGGCCGGATCGCGCCACCATCGGCGTGCGGTGGCAAAGACCGCCAGCAGAAGCGGGGTTGTGAACCAGATGCTGCCTCCGTCCCGGTCGGTGTTATCGAAGTAGATGGTGTTCTCTCGAATGTCGGGAGTCGGCAGCGTGAGGTTCATGGATTTGAAGTGGCGCGGAAACCATCGCGTGCCCCAGAAGCAGGATTGCGCGTCGAGAGCGATCTTGTCCGTTCGTCCGACATACATGCCGGGATAGCCTGAGTCGAGCGGGTTACCGAGTTTTGCGTAGCTCATCGCCATCGGGTATAGCCCGATCACAGCGACCACGCCGAGGGCGGCGAAGAACTTGACGTAACTTGTTCTCACGCTGCGACCGGCTGGAGTTATCTCGCGGAACGCTGATTCAATCCCGATCGCCGAAGGAGGATTGCCGCGGGGCGATCGGCAGGCCGTCCACGTCAGCCAGAGAAATGGCAGCGCATACAGGCAAGTCATCTGCCTCGACCAGGCGGCCAGAATGAGTCCGATCGCTGCCGGCCAGACTCGACGTCGGCCAAGCATGTCCGCGGCGAAAATCAGCAGTCCGGTCGCGGCGATGACATGGTTAATGTAGTAGATGCTGCTCCCCCGGCAGTGCCAGAGGACCGGACGCATGCAGGTGCCGGCGATGAAATATCCGGCGAGGACCGCGCCCCATGCTGCGGACCGGGTCTGGAGTCTGAACACACCGAAGGCCACCAACGGCACGGGCGCTGCGAGCATGAGAATGTAATAGGGCGGGTAAAACTGCCCCGGCGGCGCACCGGTCAATTCCGAAAGCCACACGCCGACGAGTGAAAGCAGCACGAAGACGTGCCCCACGACGTTGTACTTGCGGCCATCGACGGCCGGCGCTTCCCAGATGGGTGCGGCATCCGAGAGATACAGCTTGCCATCGCGCCATTGCATGGCTTCGTCGAAGGCCGCGTTCATGTGTCGGATGACTTCCCACCGGGAGAGGCTGATTCGCGGTGCGACGACAATCAGAAGCGCAACCATCAGCAGGGCGAGGCACCCCCACATCTTCCATCGCGGTTCAACCGCGAGCGGATCGGAAGGGGGATCGTTTTGTTGGATGGCGCGTTCCGGAGGAATCATGCGGCGATTATACAGGTGGATTGTCAAGTGTTCCCGAAATGAAGAAGCCGGCGGGAGTCCAAATCCGCCGGCTTCCGGACGATCATGAATTTTGGGGTGGCTTGCTGCGAATGGAAGCGACAGCGCCCATCCGCGCAGACTCATGTACCGATGCGTCAGCCTTTAACCACGCAGATGATCGTCTTGGTCTTCTGATCCTCGACTTCCCATTCGAAATCGTCGAATGCCATTTCGACGACATGTTCCACGAACTCTTCGGCGCTCATCGCGGTCACGACCGTGAACTTCACAGTGCCTTTGGCGCCTTCCTTCGTGACTTCTTCGACGCCCTTGACTTCGGCCAGGGCCTTCTTGATCGCCAGGCCCTGTTTGATGCTTCCGACGTTTCGGACTTCAACGATGATGTCGCCGACTCCGCCAGCCGTTCCGCGAGTCCAGGCTTCGAGCAGATCGTAAATGCTCTGATCGGCGAGCTTTTCACCGGTCTTGTTGAGCGTCTGTGTCGCTCCGGCGGGTCCCGCAACGCGGGAGCCACCTCGAATCGAGGTGACGGCATTGGAAAAGATGCCATCGCCGGTTTCGGTCCAGAAACCCTGGATGGTCACATCCGATTCCCACATATTCAGCGTGCCCGCAGGCGTGTTTGTCTTCTGCGGCCCGCTGGCCCGCGAGTCACCCTTGAGAACAATGGCTGCGCCATAGCTGGTTGCCAGCGCTTTCAGCGTTTCGGTGTCGTTCTCGGCGGCGGCGACTTCAGCCTTCTTGCGTTCAATCTCCTTCAGCGCGCCGGGATTGACGACCTTGAAGCCCAGCTTCATCAGCTTTCGCTCGATGTACACGCCGGTCTGGCTGCTGTTCTGGACGACTTCGCGGCTGCCCTCAGGGCGTTCCATGTCGTGAATGGCCTCTCGAAAGAGTACCATGATCTTCGGCCGCCCAAGCTTCTTCAACTCGATCGCTACGTCCGCCCAGGTGGCGTCCAGGAGGCTCTTGCTCACTTTCGCCTCGATCTCAGCCGTGAAGATGCCGGATCCGCTTGATTCCCGCAGCACCTTGTAGTCCTTTACGAGGCCCGAGGCCCGCGCCAGGACCACGTCGTATTCGAGCGCGAAGTCCTTCGTCTGCGACCGGCTGGCGATTTCGTTCTGCCCGCCGCGCTCGATCGCCTTGCGAAGGGCGTCCTTGATCGCGCCGTCTTTGTCCAGCCCCTGGCCTTCGACCTTGACCACCACGACGTCGTCGGCCGGCGCGCGGGTCGCGCCGAACGAAACCATGCCGACAGCGGCCGCCATCGTCCACGTCAACCGTATGAATCTGTGCCTGCGCATTATCCATCACTCCCAAAAAATAGGTTCCCCGCGGTGCAATTTCTGTCTTTAGTTGACCCTGACACAATCGACGGATTGTCGTTAAGTTGGATCGATAAATCAAGCTGGGAATGAAAAGGGGGAGGGCGTGCGAATTGTTTGAACTCCGGATCGCCTTTACAATCGGATCCCTGTAAATATCACGCAGCAGGAGATTGGCGTATGCCGCTCGATGAAATCGAATTCGAGGCCGAAGAGGCCATGGAGAAATCGGTCACCTATCTGAAATCGGAGTACCGCGGCGTGCGGACGGGCCGAGCCTCGCCGGGATTGGTTGACCAGGTTAAGGTGAAAGTGGCGGCATATGGCGGCGCGCCCATGGAATTAAAGGCTTTGGCGACGATCAGTGCGCCGGATGCCGGAATGCTCATCGTCAAACCCTTCGATCCGACCACGCTGAAGGACATCGAACGATCACTGCAGGAGGCGTCGCTGGGAATCAACCCGCAGAGCGATGGAAAGGTGCTTCGACTGCCGATTCCGCCGCTCTCCGGCGAACGGCGACAGCAAATCGCGACGCAGGTCAAGAAGCTGGCCGAATCCCAGAAAGTGGTCATTCGGAATGCCCGCCGCGATGCGATTCAGAAGATCGAAGCGGAGAAGAAAGCCGGCGATCTTCCTGAAGACGATGCCAAGCGTGGAACGGAAAACATCGACAAGCTCACCAAGAAATTCGAAGGCATGCTCGAAGAGCTGGCGGCCGCAAAGACGAAGGAAGTCACCGAGGTCTGATCTCGTTGGCGGTGCGTCGATCAAACGCCGGATCCGGCCCTCGTTCGCACAAACGTAATCGCTGACGATTCGGCGCGCGTCCAGGTGCCGCGGTACGGCTCTATTTGACGCGCGAACGACGTCTCTCTCCGCGTCTTCGCAGGCTCGAAACCAGTCCGGCAATCAACAGCGGCATCATGCCTGCACCGCCTGCCCCGCAGGCGCCTTCGCCGCAATTGGGCGTGGGATTCGGTGCAGGGTCGCCTGAATTATCATTGTTGTTGTTATTCGCGTTTCCGTTCGTGTTTGTATTGTCGTTCGAATTGGTATTGTCGTTGCTATTACTGTTTGCGTTGGAGTTGGAGTTCTCGTTCCCGTTTGAATTCGAGTTATTGTTGTTGTTGTTGTTGTTCACGGGGATGTTGTTGTTGAACCGCACGAGGACCGACGTCGCGGAATACTCCATCTCCACGTCAAGCCCGGCGGGGAGTCCGCTGGTATCGACGGTTGCAAATGTCCCCGAACGAGTGAGCGCGGTGAGGATCGTTACTTCATCGTCTGTCGCAGGAATGAAACCGTTGAGGAGACTGAGCTTCAATGTGCCGCCCAGCGTGGCATTGCCGGCAATTTGCAACTGGTCGTGAGCAGTTTCGGGCGTCAGCCCGCCGATCTCAATTTCGAGCGTGCCGTTTGCGTCCTGAAGATAGTCGCCCGGACGGCCGGTGGGACCATCGCCGATTATCTTGAGAATTCCGGCCGAGTTTCCCGGTGCCACCACGCCGCCGTTGTTATTCAATCGCCGAACCAACAAACTCCCGCTGCCACGGACGGCGCCGGCGTTCAGTTCGAACATGCCCCCGAACGAACCTGGCGCTTTGACCGTTGTACCCGAATCGATTTGCCACTCACCACCCTCGTTTCGAATGTTCGAGTCCTCGAAATCGAGTGTGCCGGACGCGACATGGATCAGTCCGCCGGCGTTGTTGAAGAACAGCTCAAAGAAGTCGGCTTTCACTGCGGCCGTGCCACTTCCCATTGTCTTCTGAATCGTTCCATTATTTTGAATTGGAAGATTGACCAGGCCGGCGGTACGCAATGCCGCGCCGTCATGGATTTCGACGACGCCGCCCGGTTGAATCGTGAGGGTCCGATCCACCGTCGCAAGAACTCCCTGCTGAATTTCTGCCGTGCCCTCAATGAATAAGTCGCCGAAAGAGCTTTCGTGCGGTCCGCTTTGCTCAATGCGGGCACCGGGCTTCACCGTCACAGGGGGTGTGATTCGGGCACCGTCGACTTCGAGTCTTCCTGTGACCTGAAGGCTCCCCATGTTATTGGTTGAACGAATTTCACCCGAGTCGGCGACCTTTAATCGGTTCAGTTCCACGGCCTCGTTGACAATCACTCCAGCACTCGATCCAGTGTCGACAAGAACGACTTCACCATCTCCGATAAATTGAATTCCCTGCCGAAACTCGAAGCCGAAGGACGTCGCAAAAGTCAGTGTCGAACCGGTGCTGACCCGAAATTCGCCGTTCGAGGCTCCTTGGCCTGTTAGCGTGACATTTCCGGATTTAATATCGAAGAGTCCATTGTTTTCCAGATTAATATTCCAGATGCTTGTGCCTGCCCCGGCGGATTTTTGAATCGTTCCGAGATTGGTCACTTTGCCGAATCCGAACTGCTGAGTGGTCAGCAGGGACGCATCCGTCTGCTGATCGAGCAGCGAACCAGCTTCGATTCGTAACACCGAGGGCAGTCCGCCCGGCCCAACGCCGACGACAAGATTTCCCGAGTCCTGCCAAGTGATGGTTGCGGCGTTCGATAGCGTGATGTGTCCCATGGGGCGACCAACATTAGCGCCGAGCAACTTGTCTTCCGCACCGCTCAATGTCATCTCATTGTTCACCGTCAAAACAGGTATATCGGAGTCCGCGCGTGCGAGAGTTCCGCTCTGCCAGACAACCGAGCCGTCGAACGTCGCGCCGGTTTTCACATTTAGAATTCCGAGAAGGGTGAGCGTTCCATTGGACTGACTCAGCATATTCGCGTTGGCGTCGGAGAACGGGCTGGCACCGACAATGCAGTCCTGCATGACACTGACCTGATCGAGCTTGCTCGGCGCGGCGGGGCAGACACCTGCCGTACAAGGACGATTCCAGTTGATTTGAAGATTTGGACCGCACACGCAGCAATCCTGCCAAACGTTGCTGCAATTCGCAGTAAATACCAGGTCGTCGGCGAGCGCATTATCCGCAATACTGGCGCGAGCGAGAAGGATTATGAGTGGGAGTACTCGCAGAAATAGAACGATCCGCATGGGATTCTCCGATTCGGTCCAAGGAGCCTTAGCCCGGTAGTCCGCGCGATCACATTGAAGTGCAAAGCGAGTTGGATTGCATTATTTGTCGACCGATGAGGTGCAGTTCCAACCCGCTATCCAACCTTAATCCTACCCGTGGATCGGCGGTCGATTCAACTCCAGTTTCAGGCGGAACAGTGAAGAGCGGGGTCAGCGCGCCGCGGTATCGGACGCGTTGATTTGAACGGTCCGGAAGCAAGAAGCCGACAATGCCGGATAGTGCGACGCATTCGCACGAAATCGCTCCCCCGGCGGCGGCAGATTGGACCGTCGGAATGAATTGGGCCGCTCCAGCCCGGAAAATATGCGGCTACAGAGCGTGATAGAGAAATCCGTGGGCGGTTTTCTCACCGAGTTCACCTTTTGCGACATGGCGGTCCATCAGCGGATTGGGTGCGTATCGCTCATCGCCGTTTGTGTCGCGGTGGTAGTCCGCCAGCAGACGCTGGCAGATGTCGAGTCCGACATAATCAGCCGTCGCGAGAGGTCCTTCGGGGTAATTGAAGCCCAGCTCCATCGTCAGGTTCACATCCCGTGCCAGCGCGACGCTGTCGGCCGTCATCGCGGCTTCATTCATGACGGCCATGAAGATGCGGCTGTAGATCCACATATTTCGATCGGCGGGCTTCTCAAGCATCTCCGCAAATTGCTTCAGCGATTCGCTCGCCTTCCAGGAAGTGCAATCCTTCGGCTTCGTTTCGTAGGCAACCGTGGGTTCGCCGTTGGAATAGTCGTAGAAGCCGCAACCGCTCTTTCGTCCCAGACGACCTTCGGCGACCAGCTTCTGCTGGATCGCGCTCGGCGCGAACCGCGACGGCTTTCCGAAGCCTTCGTATACGGTTTCCGTCACCCGAAAATTGATGTCGAGGCCGATCAGATCGAGCAACTCGAAAGGCCCCATGCGGAAGCCGCCAACCGTCTTCATCGCTGTGTCGATGCTGCGAATGTTCGCCTCACCCGTCTCAAGCAATCGGAGGGCTTCGAGGTAAAATGGCCGATTGACGCGGTTGCCGATGAAACCGGGCGAGTCCTTTACCTTCACGGCGGTTTTGTCGAGTGCCGTGGAAATTGCGCGGGCATCAACCATCGCCTGTTCGGAGGTTTTTTCGCCGCGAACCAGTTCAATCAATTTCATGACCGGCGCGGGGTTGAAGAAGTGCATGCCGAGAAAGCGATCGGAGTGCTTCAGGCCCTCGCTGAGTTTCGAGATCGGCAGGCTGGAGGTATTGGTGCCCAGCAGCGTCCGCGGTGAGGCGACCGAATCGAGCTGACCGATGATCTTACGCTTCAGCGCCAGATCCTCGGATACCGCTTCAATTACGACTTCGCATTCCTTGAACGCGTCATAGTCCCGGGCGACGTGGAGACGCGACATGATGTTGTCGCGTTCGTGGCGCGGCAGGCTGCCTTTGGCGACGCGGGTGTCGAGACGCTCGGCGATTTTTGAATATGCGGACTTCACAAGGTCCGGGTTGGTGTCCAGAGTGTGAACAATGAAGCCTGCCGCAGCGGCAGCCTGTGCGATGCCGCCGCCCATCGTGCCCGATCCAATTACGCCAAACAGTCGCTCGCTAGTCACCTGAAAACTCCGGAGTTCGCTTCTCAATGAAGGCCCGAACGCCTTCGCTGTAATCCTTGGTGCGGCCGGCTATGCTCTGAAGCTGGGCCTCATATTCCAGTTGGGCTTCGAGATCGTTCCCGTAGCCCGCGAGCATTGCCTGTTTTGTCAGCGCCAGACCACGCGTCGGGCGCTTTGCGATCTGCTCGGCCAACTGCCGAGTCGTCGACGCGAGGGCATCCGGCTCCGCCACCCGATGGACAAGGCCCAATTGTAATGCGGATTCGGCCGAAAGGGGATCGCTAAGCCACGCCAGTTCGATCGCTCGGGCGTACCCGACAATTCGCGGCAGAAGCCAGGTCATCCCGCAATCGGGCACAAGTCCGATATTGCTGAAGGCCGAAACAAACTTCGCGTTCTTCGCCGCGATTCGCAAGTCGCACGCCAAGGCCAGGCTCCAGCCTGCGCCCGCGGCGGCTCCGTTAATACTCGCGATGGTGGGGATGGGCAACTTGAAGAGGGCGGTCACGAGTGGACCGTAGCCGTTGCGAAGGCGCGTCCCGAAGTCGTAAGGACCTTCTCGCGAGGTTGCTTCCTTCAGATCCTGCCCCACGCAGAATGCGCGCCCGGCGCCGGTCAGCACCACGCAGCGAATCGACTTGTCACGGGTGACGCCACGGATTTCCTTCGTCAACTCAGCCGTCATGCGGTCGTTTGCGGCGTTCATGTCGTCCGGACGATTGAGTGTGATCGTACGGACGCCGTTGGCATCGCTGATCTGAAGAGTTTCGTAGCTCATATCATCTTCCTCATGGGACCGTCTCGCAAGAAGTATCAAAGCTCTTCTCGGACACTGCAAAGGCGCGTCGCGGTCACGATGGCGACCTTATTTGCCCGTGTAGTTTGGCTTGCGCTTTTCCATGAATGCCTTCATGCCTTCTTTCTGGTCTTCGGTGCCGAACAGCATATAGAACATCTTCCGCTCGTAGTCCAGACCATCAGACAGAGTGCCTTCGAATGCCTTCAGGACAGCTTCCTTTGCGAAGCGCACCGCCATGGGAGATTTGGCGGCGATCTCGCGCGCCAGCTTCATCGACTCTTCGACGACGAGGGCGTCCGCCACCACGCGCGTGGCCAGGCCGATGCTCGCGGCTTCTTTTGCCCCGAAGAAGCGGCCAGTGAGGATCAGTTCCATCGCCCGGAACTTCCCCGCCTCGCGCGTCAGGCGCTGGGTGCCTCCCGCGCCGGGAATCACACCGATATTGATTTCCGGCTGCCCGAACTGAGCGTTTTCGCCAGCGATGATCATGTCACAGTGCATCGCCAGTTCGCAGCCACCGCCGAGGCAGAAGCCGTTCACCGCCGCAATGATGGGCTTGCGGACTTTCTTGATACGCTCCCAGCGAGCGAGGTTGTTGCGCTCATACATGTCCACCACGCTCGCGTCGGCCATTTCCTTGATGTCGGCTCCTGCGGCGAAGGCGCGTTCGTTTCCAGTGAGGACGATACAGCGGATGGCCGGATCGGCGTCGATCGATTCGAGGATGCTGATCAACTGGTCCATCAACGGAATGTTGAGGGCATTGAGGACGTCGGGCCGATTGAGGCGCAAAACCGCCACGGACCCTTCGACTTGCCTAAGGATGAGATCAGTGGACATGGTTCCGGAATCTCCGAAAAAAACGCGAACGTTTGCAGCCAATCAAGAAAACTCGTCGCACCGTCCTATAAGTCTCGGTGAAAATGGGTCTTCAAGATAGGTAGAAAAAAACGTGCTGGTCATTTAACCAGCACGCATGGATTCAAATCTGATATGATTACTCGACGCGCGTTGAATCTGCAAATACAAAACTGACGAATGCACTTTGTCGTTAGGCAGGGCAGCCCGTTCCCGACGAGCCATTTGTACCATCCGCACCGTTGGCTTGACCGCCGGTTCCGCCAGCGGCCCCGGGGGACCCGTCGCCAGCACTTCCTGCTCCTGCGGTGCCTCCGGCGCCGCCTGCGCCGGCTGCGCCTGCGCCGCCGGTCCCGCCATTTCCTCCCGCGCCAACTGAAGTAAGTGAATTACCTCCCGAACCGCCTATTCCGCCGCTGCCGCCGATACCCGTGCCACCACTTCCGCCGTTTCCACCGTTACCTCCAAATCCGCCAATTCCTATTCCGCCGGCGCCACCTTTACCGCCGGCGCCTGGCACGCCGGCGCCACCATCTCCGCCGTTGCCGCCGGCGCCACCGTTACCGTCATGCGGCGGACAGCAGGATCCTCCTATGCCACCATTGCCTCCAACACCGCCGGTTCCTGATCCCCCTGCACCACCTTTTCCACCAATGCCACCTGGCGCGCCGGAACCGCCTGGTCCGCCGTCACCACCTTTGCCGCCCGTGCCCGGCGTGCCATTGCCACCCTTTCCACCTGACGAACATGGCGACCCGTTTGATCCGGCACCCCCGGCATTTCCGGTTGCGTTATTACCAGGAGTTCCATCCTGTCCTGGAGTTCCTGGATCGCGCGGGGCCGCACCAGCATCTATGTTCGGTGACTCAATCGTGTAGGAAAGAACCATGCCGTTCCCTCCCCGGCCACCTGTGCCACCCTCACCACCTGGGCATGAAACTCGATCAACGCCGGGTCCCCCGCTTCCTCCGCTGCCGCCTCGAACGCCAGAGCCCACGAGAAAGCCGCGTATGACTACGTCACCGCCGCAACCTCCCTCGGCCGCATGCATCCCCCCATTCCCACCGCGAGCACCAAT